>JBMORS010000110.1:0-10286 GCA_049319925.1 Patescibacteria group bacterium
TGTCTGGTCTAGCCTGTGATAGCGGGCCGCTAGGGGTAAAATCAGGCCGCCAATAATAGCTGGTATAGTCAGTAGAACTTCCAAAACTTTGTAAGCGGCGCCGTATAAACCGACTTCTTCTAGTGGTCGGAATAAAGATAAGATAATGGTATCAGTTTTAAAATAAATCAAATTTAAAGCTATGGTTAGAGCCACCGGCCAGGTAGCTTGCCACAAATAACGCCAGACGGTTTTATCAATCTCCCAAGTAAAAGGAATCATTTGATAAACTTGCCGTAGAATAGCGCCAGCTGAGACGGCGTTGGCGACAGTTAAAATTAGCAGATAAGAATTTAGGGATTGTCCGGTTAGCACACACCAAAGCGTACCAAGTAAAAGAATGGCTCTGCCTAAAAGTTCTGACAGTACTAATCGTTGGCTGGTTAGTTGGTATTGAAAGACGGCTGTAAAATTTTGGCTTAAACTGCTTAAGAAAAAAGCTAGACTGGTTAAAGCGATTCCCCAAATTATTTCTTTGGGATAAGGCAGTAGCCCAGCGATTAGCGGCGCCAAAGAAAAAACTAACCCACTTACAACTGTACGCAAAGACAATAAATTACCTAGGAGTTTGTTGGCTGGTATTGTTTGACTGCCTAACTCACGACCTAAAGTCATAGTTAGGCCTAAATCAACTAGTATGGCGAAAAATTGTAAAAAAGTAACTATGGTTGTATAACTACCAAAACCGGCTGTGCCCAGAGCCCTAGTCATTAAAGCTACTACTACCAAACCAATAGCCGTGCTGATTATTTTGCCCAGTAGTTGAGATAGAGTATTTTGACTAAGCTTATTTATCATAAGTTTCCTAACCACAGGTATTTATCTAAATCTACCCAGAAGTTGCCGTTTTTTTCTGTGACGGTAATGCCTTCTTGTTTTAAAAGATTAGCCTGCTCAAGTTTGCTAATAGTTCGGTTAGTTATGGAAATCATACCCTTGCGGTTTACCACTCTGTGCCAAGGTATATCTTCTGGACAAACGCTGAGGGCCCAGCCGATTAATCTAGCGCCCTGCGGTTTGCCTAAGGTGGCGGCAATTTGGCCATAGGTGGCTACCTTACCCAGAGGTATTGTTTTTACCAGTTGATAAATTTGTTGGTAAAGCTCGTTGGTCATGGGTTTTATTATAACATTAAACAATTAAGCCCGACTTCGCCAAGGCTACGTCGGGCAACTTTCGTATAGAGCTGGTTCCAATTTTCGTCAAACCTTTTATATTATCTGGCGTAAGCTATTTTGAAGGTTTAGCGAAAGCTGGAGCGGGTAGCGGGAGTCGAAGTAAGCGTCATCAGTTTGTCCCGCTAAAGCGGGATCCCGCCAGATGGCACTTTTTCTATACTTGGAGCGGGTAGCGGGAGTCGAACCCGCGTCATCAGTTTGGAAAACTGAGATAATAACCGTTATACGATACCCGCTCTAAGTATAGAATAGAAATTTTGAAGTGCAGGCCAAAGCACCTATATAATTTATACGATACCCATCTGTTTAGATTTTAGTATCCTTGTCGGTCGGAACAGTTAGAGTAGTGTTGGTTTTATTTTTTAAAGAATGAACTTGTGTTAGTAATAACTTTAACTGCTGTTCCAGTTGTTCTAGGCTTATTTCACTGTTGGGACTGTGCTTATGGGCGTAGCGCTCTTCTAAATTTTCAGAAATATCTTCCACATCCTCGGAAATATCCTCTACGTCTTCAGAAAGTTCGCTAACATCTTCGGTAACTTCTTCAATATCTTCGGCCACGTCGCGTAGAGTTTGAGATTGTTGATTAACACTGTATTGAATAAAAATAGCTAAATAAATAGCTTCTAGCGAGACCAGGGTGGTTACCACTAGCAATATTATTTCTAAATCCACTCCTACTATGACTAGTAAACCAGCACCGACAAATAGCATGGTGTGTACGACCAAGGAGCTTTTAGAGCCAACCCAGGAAATAGTCCGGTTGGTCATATCATCAAAAATGTTTTTGTTCTTTTGTTTGTCCATAACGGCGGGGGTTATTGATTAACCTTGAGTTAAGCCGTCTTTATGACAGGCGGAATCTTTATTTATTACCAATGTGCCGCGAGGCAGAATCGAATTTCGTCTCAGCGAAACCTTTTTAAGGTCGCGTTCTGCTTTATTCCGTAAATAAATTATTTAGGGAATTATTATTCGTGGGCTTTGTGCCTGGGGTCAGAATCGAACTGACGACGCCAGCCTCTTCAGGGCTGCGCTCTACCATTGAGCTACCCAGGCACAGAACTCACGATATGTATGCTAGCTTGTTAATTTATGCGGAGCAAGTTGGGCCTAGTGCGGCCGGTCGATAATAAATTTAAAGATTGGCTAGTATAAAGCCGATTAACACTAATAAAAAACCTAAACGTACGTTAGCTTCTGGTAAATTGCCAAAAACCAACCAATTGAGCGTTACTTCGACTATTATTATAGCAGTCCAACTAGTTAAAGTAACTAACCAAATATTTTGTCCGGTGTTTTTTATACCATAAAGGTAACCGAATAATATTGTTAAAGCTCCTAGGATTGTTACCCAGCCGTACCAGTTGGTTGGTTTAAAAAAACTAAGCAAAGGTTGTCCGGCCGCTGATGATTTGGCTCCGTAGACTTGGGCGATTATCATTAGCGATTCACCACAGGCAATCGTGCCTAGAGTAATTAGGTGTTGCCAAAACATAAGTTGTTAGGAATTTTTGTTTGGTTATTTTAAAAACAATCAATAATTGGTCGGGGTACTGGGACTTGAACCCAGGACCTCCTGCTCCCAAAGCAGGCGCGCTAGCCAACTGCGCTATACCCCGTAGTTTAATTTATCATCGTTTTGTTAACAAATTGGTTTTAGTAAAACAAGTAGGGACCTTCCCGCCCCAGGCGGGACAAGCTAGCCAACTGCGCTATACCCCGTAGTTTAATTTATCATCGTTTTGTTAACAAATTGGTTTTAGTAAAACAAGTAGGGACCTTCCCGCCCCAGGCGGGACAATTTTGGGTCCGGGGAGACTCGAACTCCCAACCAACTGCTTAAGAGGCAGCTGCTCTACCGATTGAGCTACGGACCCACAATACAATTGGCCAAATATCATTAAACTAACGACCCAGGAATTAGCCAGTGGCTTCTAACTAGCTATTGGCCATTTGCTATATGTCATTTGTCCCCGGAGGAATTCAAACCCCCAATAGTCCCGCCTCGGGCGGGACCGTGACGTGCTTTGAATAAAGCATCTTGCCCCCAGACGGATTCGAACCGCCATCACTGGTTCCGAAGACCAGTGCTCTATCCATTGAGCTATGGGGGCAAATAAATTGATGGCAGGTGTTTTGGCTGGCTAAAACTTTTTAAAGTACGCAAGGCGATAATAGCTTAACAAAGCATCACCCAAATTAACACAAAGTCTGTTTGGTTTCAAGTATGCCCGTGTTTGTTTTCTTTTAATCTTCTTTATCTAAATAAAGCTCGGCGGTGTCTGGACTTATTAAGCCTTGTTGCAGTAGGGCTTTGACTGATCTTTCTAAAGTTATCATACCTTGGTCGGCACTGGTTTGAATAACAGATTTAATCTGACTTATTTTGTTTTCCCTTATCAGGTTGGCTACCGCTGGGTTATTTATTAAAACTTCAAAGACAGCTCGTTGTCCGCCGTTGTTAAGGGGTAAAAGTCTTTGTGATATCACCGCTCGTAAGGATAGGGAAAGTTGTAGTCTGATTTGATTTTGTTTGTGAGGTGGAAAAACATCGACAATTCTATCAATAGTTTCGGCGGCGTTATTAGTATGCAAGGTGGCAAATACCAAGTGGCCAGTTTCGGCTAAGGTTAGGGTGGTGGAAATAGTTTCCAAGTCACGCATTTCTCCAACCATGATTACATCTGGATCTTGTCTTAAAACATGTTTTAAGCCCTCGGCAAAGGACAGCATATCTGTACCCAACTGTCTTTGTTGTATTAAACATTTTTTTGATTCAAACAAGAATTCTATAGGATCTTCCAGAGTTATAATGTTCAAATTTCTTTGCTGATTTATCATTTCTACCAAAGAGGCGATAGAGGTAGATTTACCAGAACCAGTTGGTCCGGTTACTAGTATTAAGCCGTGTTCTAGTCGAGTTAATTCTTGAGCAATATCAGGTAGATAAAGTTCTTCTGGTCTGGGTATGGAAGTAGGAATTACACGAGCGGCTAAACTTAAATTACCTTTTTCATAAAAAACATTAACACGAAAGCGAGTGCCGTCGCTGATTTGGTAGGAAGTATCTAGCTCGCGATATTTTTCCAGTTTGGTTTTTACTTCCGGACTTAGTATGCCGTAGATTATTTTTTGAACGGCGCTAGCGTTTAGAGGTTCTTGATCTAGTGTTTTAAGTTCGCCGTTTAGCCTAATAACTGGCGGTTGGCCAGCCACTAAGTGTAAATCAGAAGCTTGTTTTTGAGCAGCCTGACTGAATAACATTTCTAAAGATGAGGTAGACATAGTTTTTTAATTAAATTGAATATTAGTAAGTGTAGCAAATATTAGGTTTTACCAAAATATAATTCTTGTAAGGCCTTTATTATTTGTTCGACACTAGGGTGAGAATGGCTGGCTTGGTTATAAAAATAAGGGCGGCCATAGCCTAGGCCTATTTTACGAGAACGCCTGGCCGCTGGGTCTATGTCTTGGCCATTAATATGAACAGTTGGTGAGGCAAAAAAATTATACTGCTTAGCTTCTATCAAGGTGTTTATTAACACAGTTTTTATTTCTTCTGTTAGGTTAAGCTCTTGTAAAGCCTGTTTTATGTTTGCTAGAGTTTGTGACCAAGCTTTGCAATCTTTGGTATAAAGTAATTCTAAGCCCTCATTAGGTTGATGGTTTGGTTGCTTAATCATAGTTTAAGACTATCATTTTGGGCTTTAAAAGCAATTAATTGGTCAATGTTTATTTTTAAAAAGCTTCGTGCTAATATGGTTAATGCCGATACGGCCTTAGTCTTAATTCTGTTAATTATTAGTTTAATTAACAGGTACAAGGAAAAGCTATATGATGGACACTTGTCCAGTATGTGGCAACGAACCATGCACTTGCGGTTCGGAGAGTGTAGAAGACGAAATGTAATAGTAAAAGGAGTCTAGTAAAACGCTTAACACCCCTATTCGCTAGTTAGCGAAGGGGGTGTTTTAATTTATGATATTGTTTTGGTTGATTTGGTTAATTTATAAATTAGTCGGGTTGGTCGGAATAGGTTTTTGTTCGTTGGTTTTTAGATGATCTTCCATTAAACGCTGGTAAACTTTTTCGTAGCCAGTGACCATTTTTTCCATACTGAATAAATTTTCTACCCGATCGCGGGCGGCCTGGCGGTTTATTTTCCCTAAGTGATTTATGGCCTTTACCATTTCCGGCAGGCTTTTGATTATATAGCCAGTTTGTTTGTGTTTGATTATTTCTGGTACAGAGCCGTTTTTCCAAGCAATTACTGGTGTGCCACAAGCCATAGCTTCTATCATAACCATACCAAAGACTTCATTATACTGGGTAGGAAAAAGTAGACCTCGGGCGTTCCTAAGATATTCTACTTTAGTGTCAAAATCTAATTGGCCGGCGTAAATGATATTTTTGCCGTCGATATTAGGTTCGATGGCATTATGCCAGTAACCTTCATTCTCGTAACTCATACCAGCAATAATCAGTTGGACGTTAGCCGCTTTGGCCGCTTCAATAGCTAAATGAACGCCTTTATCTTCGGTAATTCTTCCTAGATACATTAAATAATTTTTGGGCCTGAGTTTAAATTTGAATTTATGGGTGTCGACCCCGTGGTAAATATTAGCTACCCAGTTAAGTTCGGGCATTTGTTTGCGTTGGGCCAAGGAAAAGGAAATATAGTTGTGATGTTTGAATTTTTTAAGCAAAGGTTTTATTTCTGGACTAATTGGGCTGTGCAGGGATTTAAGGCTGGGTGTTTTTACCAAATCCGAGTAAAAAGATGATAACAAGTTAAAATGGGAATGAATTACATCAAAATTTTCAGCTTGACGATAACATTCCGATATTAAATGGTGCAGGTGATAACGGCGCATTGTTTCCGTTATGTCCATTTTGTAAGTAGAGGTTGCGGTAACCGAAGCTAGTTCAGCCTGACTACCAGAATCTCCACTGGCAAACAAGCTGACCTGGTGACCCTTTTTTACCAAACCATTGCTTAATCCAGCCACTAGGGAGTAAATGGCTTGTTTGGTGTTTATGCTAACGCGGTGGTAATTAGAAACTAATTGAGCAATGCGCATATTATTTTATAGTACCGGTGATTAGGACTAAATATTTTTTAAAAACTTTATCCGGATGATGTTCGGTTTTAATATAATTGTAAAATTTTTGTGGGACTGGTTGCCCGAGATTATTTTTTATAAGCTTTATTATTTGATTTGGTTTATTAAAATCGGTAATTAGTTTGTTTAAACCAAACTTTTTGTAAACATCTATCCAACCGACATAGTTAGATATAATTGTCTGCCTGTTTTGTAAAGCCGCTTCCATAACAACCGTTGGTGACACATCAAAGCGGGAAGGTAAAACCATTAAATTCATGGATTGGTAGAATTTTTTTAAATTAGCCGGTGACATTTGTTTAACTAATTTAATGTGTTTTTGATAGTTTTTCTGAAAGTTATTAAGTGGTTTATCAGTTGACCAGTGGGTTACCGAATAGAATTCCCAAGGCAATTTTTTGATTTTTGCCAATTTAGCCAACTTTAAAAAAGCTTGATGATTTTTTATATTGTCCCAGCGTCCAACTAAACCGCTTTTAAAATTTTTATTGGTAACCGGTTTTAATTTATTCAAATAAATTGGATTATAAGGAAGGTTCAGGTAGTTGGCTTTGGCTATTTTATTTGATTTAATTTTAGCCGTAAAAGTTTTTTGGCTAAAAGTATTTAAAAATATTTGTTTGTCTGCTAGTCGGCTAATATCTTTTTCCATTTGCCAGCCCAGTTTTTTGCCAGCCGGAGTGTACAGGCGTCCAGTAGCGGCTATATCTTTGAACCACAGTCCGTGGTGGCTGGCTATTATTGGTCGTTTGATTTGACTGGCGGCTTTTAATAAATACCAACTAGGGACAGAAAAGCCGTTCAATATGATAACGTCTGGTTGAATTTTTTTTAAGTGCTTTGCCAGTTTATTGATAATTTTTTTATAACCAGATGGCAGTGTAGTATTTTTAGCCTGAATAATTTTTTTAATTTTTAAATTACTGCCTATAATAGTCCAGTTATTTTTACCTTCCTTGAAATTTTTTATTGTTAGTTGATCGTTTTTTAAATTTTTATTGCTTCTTAAAATAATAGCCGTAAAGGAATGATTGGTTTTTTTGTTTAAATAATTAATAAAAGAATTAGTAAAGCTCTGTGGTCCGCCATAATGGTGGCCGTTT
This sequence comes from Patescibacteria group bacterium, assembly GCA_049319925.1. GTDB lineage: Bacteria > Patescibacteriota > Patescibacteriia > Veblenbacterales > UBA10138 > JAHITT01. Next base: position 7,447 of record JBMORS010000110.1, read on the forward strand.
CTAGGTGGCAATAAATTTAAGTAGCCGTTTAGTAATATTTTCATAAAGTTTCTCTAAACGTGAAAAAAATTGCCTTGCAAAAAGGACAATTTCTTCCGAAGCCAACTGTATCATTTTTTAGGCTAAGAGTCAATTGGTAAAAAAATATTTTTTTGCGCTTGTGCTATCATTTATGTAGCTGATTAAAGTTTAAGACTAAGCAATAAAAATTTATGAGCGAAATATTTTATTATTTACCAGCAGTATTTTTTACTATTTCTGGATTGCCACAGATTTATCGTTTGTTTAAAAGAAAAAGCAGTGCTGATATTAGTCTTACTATGTATGTTTTAACTGTGGCGGGCATAGCTATTGTGGTTTATGACGCCTGGCGCAATGGTATTATGAGTATATTTTTTTCTAATTTGATCAGTTTGGTTATCACCAGTGTAAGTTTATTTTTGGTGATTTATTATAGGTGGTTTAGAAAGGTTAATTTATAATCAATAAAAGCGATGTCCGATGTCGATCCCCTAAGTAGCACTCACAAAGAAAAAAGAGCATCTTTCAAAGAAGACACTCTCTTTTCTTGGGGCGACTAGAGGGAATCCTCCTCCCCCAAAATTTAGCAATGCCTTTGTCATAAGCTAAATTTTTCCTCCAGAGTCCTGGGTCGTCTAAAAAGTGAAGCAGTTCACTTTTTATCCGTACCCTTCGATTCCCTAAGTAGCTCCCACAAAGAAAAACAGCTTCCTCGGCAAGCGAGAAAACTATTTTTCTTGGGGCGACTAGAGGGAATCGAACCCTCGTAACTGGGACCACAACCCAGTGTTCTACCATTGAACTATAGCCGCCATAATTTGGGGCCTTATTAATTTAAGGCAAAACAGATTCTAGCACGACTTTATTCAAGATTCAAGGCCGGAGTAGAGCTGTCTATTTTTATTTCTTTTAGCAAACTTTCATCTATTACCGAAATCCAGGTGTTGCCCGGTTTAAAGGGTAAGGGCTGCTCATTATCATCAATAAAAGTTAAATAACTATCTGGTTTGTCTTTGTTCCAAAAACCTTTATAAACTTGGCCTTGGCTAAATAACCAAGCCGTACCTTTGCCCAAAGTTCTAAGTTCAGTTCTTTTTAGTTCGTCATTTGGTATGGGGTCAATATCAGTGGCTAGAATTACGGCATTGCTTACTAAAATAGATTGATTGTTAAGGGCGTCAGTTTGTTTTACCCCCATTAAGCTGCGTTGATAAGATTTTTTTTCAGGTAGATATTGGTAAGTCACTAAATACTCTTCTGGTTGATAAGGAATCATTATTTGACCGGCTGGTTGTCCGGGCTGGTTGTCAGTTGTAAAATTTAAAGGTTTTATTGTTTGTAAACTGGACCAATTTTTTTGTTGCACGTAACTAAAGAATTTTTCAGCGCTGGTAAAAAGATTATGTGGTGCTGTTAAAGAATTATTCCTTTGGTAAGCCGCGGCATTATAAAATTCATTAACGTCTTGAATATCGCCATAACCGCGAGCTAATTGTTGCAAAGCTTTGGTGCTGCCGCCGGAATGGCTAAAAAAAGGAGCCAGTGGTCTTATCCAATCATTAAAATAAGAGCGGGCGCTGCGAATTGGCCCAATTGACCCGGTCGGCAATTGGCTTTGGAATATGGCCACAAAGCGGGTAATACCGCCTTCAGTGGGAGATTCTATGACCAGATCAGCAAAAGACAGGCCGTTTTGCGGTCGGACAGTTGGAAAATTTTCTATGACCACTGCCCAAGGGCGGCGCTGGGCAGAAACTTCATCGGTGGGCAGCCCAGTTAAAGGAGCAATAGCCGTCAGAGTAGGTCCAGTATAAGTATTTTGGTTTGTTAACTCTTTTAATTGATTGTCTGTTGCTTGTTTAGTTGGCACAGTTACGAATACAGAAATCAATCCAGAAATTATTAGCAGAGCTAAGGCTAGGCCAGTAAAGCCAATTAACCAGTTCCAGTAACGATTGGAATTTTTTTTGTCCGTCAGCCTAGGTAAATCAGGTAGATTAAAATTTGCGTCAGTTTCTAGATAAGTAGTTTCCAGATTTGGGACTGGTTTTTTAGTCAGACTTTTTTTAACTTTAACAACTTTTTTTTGTCTGACCAGTCTGGTTTTTGAGACCGCTGGTTTAGTTTTAGTTGTTTTGGCCGGTTTGGTTGATTTAGTCCGGCTGGCGGTTGGTTTTTTGGCTGGCATATTTGTTTGATTACCTCCATTAAAAATGCTTTTGAAAAAGCGATTTGTTGCGTAATTTATTATAACCTGGTTTTAGCAAGCGCGCTACCATTATTTGTTAAAGCCACTATCAGTCTTGCTTTTGCCCCCGAGAGGAATCGAACCTCTATACCCGGCTTAGAAGTGTTTTAATTCCATCTCAACAAACATTTCCCCCCGAGAGGAATCGAACCTCTATACCCGGCTTAGAAGTCCGGAGTTCTATCCATTGAACTACAGGGGGATATGTTTGTTGAGATTTTAAATATCGTCAGTTTTTTTGGTGAAATTTTTGTTTTTAACATTGTCAACCAGAGGTTGATCCGCCCTTGGCGGAAACTACAGGGGCAAGAGTAAGCTGGAGTAGCTGTTTCTTATTAACCGTAGAGATAAGTTACGGCTAATTGTTAGTTTTAGTCAACTGTTTTACTATTGTTTTGGTTTTAACAGCTGATTGATTAGGCCAATAAATTTTAAGACTGTTTAAGTGTTTGTAACCCAGTAAATTTTTAGCTAAACGAGGATTTGTGTTTTTTTTAGCCAGGCGTTGGCTGTATATTTTTCTTAAATAGGTTGGCGTTATCTTTTGTGACCAACCCAACTTAAGGGCGTA
>JBMORS010000111.1:0-1308 GCA_049319925.1 Patescibacteria group bacterium
AAGGATTAACTACTCGACCAACCATAGCCGGACCGACCGGTAAGGAAAGAATTTTACCAGTTGATTTAACAGTATCACCTTGTTCTACACTCAAATAATCACCCAAAATCATCACACCCACCTGATCTGCTTCCAAGTTCAAAGCCACACCCATGACGCCATTGCCAAAATCTAACATTTCAGCGGCCATACAATCACTTAAACCAGCTACTTTGGCTATACCATCACCAACTTCCAATACAGTGCCAACTTTTTCCACTGTTACAGAAGATTCAAAATTCTTTAATTCTTCTTCTAAGGTCTTTAATAAAGTATCCTTAGTCTGATTTGTTTTCACGTCTTTCATAAGCTTTTATAACAAATTAATAGAAATTACTTAATTTAATTATCATTTTGACCAGATAAACTAGTATAAAGCTTATCTAATCTACCCTTCAAAGAAACATCCCAACGACTATCATCTATTTGTAAAACCAAACCACCTAATAAATGGGGCTTAATAACTGTATTTAATTCTACTTCTTTACCTAATTTCTGGCTTAACTGGTCACGCAAAACTTCCAAATCATTATCAACCACCTGACGCCCCAAGGCTAATTCTACTCGCTTTATACCCTGACGTTCATTCCATAATTTAATTACTTCCTGGAGTATTTTATTCCGCCAAGTAAAACGCTTATGAGAATAAACCAAACGCCAAAAATTCTTAGTCAAAGAAATCAAATCTTTGACCGACTGGTCTTTAGATAAATCTAGATAAGCTTCCGCGTAATGGCGTGGAGTGTATTTCATAAATTAAGAACCATTCCTTTTACTAACATCAGCTACAGCTTCTTTTATTAACCCGGCGTCAACCGCCTGGGCTGGAGCTTTACCGACTATTTTAGCCAAAGCATCTGTCACCAACTTAGCCGCTTGCTGCCTTAAAGACTGCATCTGAGCCTGCTGTTCAGCAGCAAAAGATTGACGAGCCGCTTCTATAGCCTGAGCCGCCTCCTGTTTAACCTTGGCCATTATTTCCTTACCTTTATCAGCCGCTTCTTTTTCCGCCTTGTCAATAATGGCTTGCGATTGACGCTTGGCCTCGATAATTATTTCTTCCTTTTTTATTTCCAAATTTTTTATATCCTCTTCCATTTTTTTGGCATTTTCGAGGCTGGAACTGATGCGATTCTGACGCTGATTCAAAAAATTCATCAATGGCCGGTAAACAAATTTATATAAAACAGCCATCACCACCAAAAAATTTACTATTTGGGCGATTAATAATTTCCAATCTATACCTAAAGCATTTAATAATTCCATAAA
>JBMORS010000112.1:0-1306 GCA_049319925.1 Patescibacteria group bacterium
TAGGTTTTAACTAATATTTTATGTTTCTTCGCAAATTCAGTTTTTGGTTTAGTCTGTTGGCCATAGGGTTAATGGTTGTTATTTTTGTTAATTTGAAAGAGCAGTCCAAAATAATAAATCCGGTTTTGCAAACGCCGGTTGATAAGGTTGTGCCCAAAGATCCTAAAGATGTGATAATTTTTCCGGCTGATCCGGTGCGAGGTTTAAAAAGTGGAGCTAAATTGACCATTGTTCAATTTAGTGATTTTACTTGTCCGTATTGCGCCCAAATGGCTGGTTTGTTAAAAGTTTGGGTGGAACAAAATAAAGATCGAGTAAGTTTGGTTTGGAAAGATTTTCTTTTGCTAGAAAATGATCAGGCTTTGCCGGCGGCTAAAGCTGCCCAGTGTGCTTCGCTTCAGGGAAAATTTTGGGAATACCATGATAGGTTGTTTGCCGCTCAGTCCAATTTAGGGGACTTTTTGTACGAATCCACGGCCAATGATTTAAAATTAGATATACCAAAATTTTTAACTTGTTTAAGTGGCAATGAAACTCTGCCGCTTATTAAAAGAAATATTATAGAAGGGCAATCTGTTGGGTTAGACGGGACTCCTTATTATATAATTAACGGTCGAGTCCATAGCGGTATTTTAACAGAAGAAGATTTAAATAATTTATTGGCTGGTTATTAAATATGATTTATAGTAGAATTATTTCAGCAACATTTTTTATTTTGTATTTTTTATTTTTGTCTGTTCCAACTTTAGCTACCAATTTGGATGTATGTAAAGATGCTGGTTGGACTGAAGAAGGAGAGTGTAATCAGAATAATTGTGTTAATAGGGTGGGTGATGTGGGTTCTATTGAATGTTATGGTTGCTCAACTGATCCGAAGACTAAAGTATGTTGTTCTAAATTCAAAGATCAGGCAAATCAGAGTTTATTATCCCCGCGGGTTGTTGGTTGCGTGGATTATAAAATAACCAATACCCTTTACGATACGACGTCAACGCCAGATGATGTGCTTACTAAGAGTGAACCAATAGAGTTTATTCCCCAAGTCACCATACCAGGCACGGTTTTTACCAAAGGTAATCCCATTGTGGTTGATGGCGATACTCTGGGACAATATATAGCTAATTTTTATAAATTTTTTACCGCTATTATCGCGGTTATAGCTGTAGTAATGATAATGTGGGGCGGTTTTAAAAGAATTGCCGCTGCTGGCAGTGCGGAGACTATTCAAAACGCCAATTCCACTATTACTAGCGCCATAGTTGGACTAGTTATTGCTTTAATGTCTTATTCCTTATTACAGCTAGTT
>JBMORS010000113.1:0-6221 GCA_049319925.1 Patescibacteria group bacterium
ACAGCCAAACGATAAAGCGGGGAAAAATGTCTAGGTAGACATTTTTCCCCGCAAAGGTAAAGGAACTGAGGTGATACTTGGTGTGGGATTTATTTTTAAATAAATTATTGTTTAGCAGCTGTTAAATTCAAAGTTACAGTGAATATATCATCTATAACGTTATTGGCTAAATTATCAAAAAATTTATCAGAGCCGTAACGAATATCCCATAAGGTACGATCCAACTTAATATCTGCCATCAATTTTAATTGCCCGTCATTGTTTGTTACAACAGCTGAAAAACTTATTGGTTTGGTAATATTTTTTATGGTTAAATCGCCAGTAATTTGGTAAGTGCTATTTAATTCAGAATCGGCCACGGCGGATTTTAAATTGAATTCAGCTTCAGGATATTTTTCCACGTCAAACCAGTCAGCTGATTTTAAATGTTTTTCCAAACTACTTTCTCCGCCGCCTCGGCCAGTAGAGGCAGCTTTTAGACTGGACATATCAAATGTAAAAGATCCGCTGTTAATTTGTCCGTCTTGCACGGTTAGTTGGCCGTTTTTCAGGTTTAAACTACCAGTGTCTTTGTAGCCGATAATCAGAGTTTTACTACCGGCCCAGTTTATTAGACTGTTTTCGGGAATTTTATAAAGGCCATCGTCAGGCGGTTGGTTGTTATTTTCAATGGTAGGTTCAATCATAGAGGTGGATTCTGAATTATTAGATGGTTCGTTAGCATATTGGCTAGCAGGCGGTTGGTTGTTACTTTGTCTAAACCAAGCATAAGCCGCTAGGGCTATAATAATTAGGCCAATTAGCAGATAAGTTTTAGAATTCATAGGGTTAGTAGTAATTTATTAAGTAAGATAATTATATACTAAATTAGTAGGAATTACAAGATTAGCCTAGTCAGTTTGATTATTTTTGGCTAATCTTAAGATATCTTATGGAAAATACATTAGGTATTCATATTAATTTACCGTCGCAATTAGTACTGTCAATTAAAAAAGCCAAAGATCGGGTAGGTTTGGAATATTGGGGTAATTATAATTTTGACCCCCACATAACTTTGTATTTGAGTAGGTTTAGTAGGAAGAATTTTTCAAAGCTTGTTTCGGGATTGACTAATTTGTCTGTTAGACCTTTTAAATTAAGAATCAGTTCAGTTATGTTCGCCCAAGAAGAAGGTGGGGTTTTTTGTTATTTGAGTGTGGCTAGGTCGGTCAATTTGTTAAAGCTACATAAATTGGTCGTGAATTCGGCTAATGGATTACGCGAAAATTTATTAAGACAAAAGGATGTGTTTAAAATAAAAAAGGGTTACTACAATGCTACTCAGGAAGGGTATATTAAAAAGTATGGTTATTTACGTGTGTTAAAATTTTTTAATCCGCATGTCACTTTAGGGCAAGTCGCCAATAATGAGTTTGATAAAAAGAAGTTCAGGGATTTATTTATAATTTTTAGGAATAGAATAATTGAAGTAAATAGCCTAACAGTGGGTTTATATTCGTATGATAATAAAAAAGGCATCTATCGTAAGGAAATTTTAAGTAGGAGTATTAGTTTATAAAATAAATGACTAATAAAAATAATTTTATTTTCCCAAGTCTTATAGCTTTGTTCGTGGCGGTTTTGTTGGTTTCTAATTTGGCTTCGACTAAAGTGGTGCAGGTAAATAACTGGTTATTTGACGGTGGCACTATCCTATTTCCTTTAGCTTATATTTTTGGTGACGTGCTAACCGAAGTTTATGGTTATGTTAAGGCTAGATTGGTGATTTGGTTGGGTTTTTTCAGTCTGGCTTTAATGTCGGTGACTTTGTTAATTGTCCAATATCTGCCAGCGGCCTCGGATTGGCCCAATCAAGCGGCTTTTGAAACTATCTTAGGTTTTGTACCGCGCCTAGCCTTGGCCAGCTTAGCAGCTTATTTAGCTGGCGAGTTTGTGAATTCTTATATTTTGTCCAAATTAAAAATAACCACCCAGGGTAAACATTTATGGCTAAGGACAATTGGTTCAACTGTTTTTGGTCAGGCTGTGGACACAGGTATTTTTGCAGCGATTGCTTTTGCTGGAATTTTACCAGTCTCTGCTTTGCTTAATTTGTCAGTGACTATTTATATAATGAAAGTCGGTTTAGAAATTATTTGTACGCCGCTAACTTATAAAGTAATAGCCTGGCTTAAGAAAAAAGAAACTTTGGATGTTTATGACCAAGGAATAAATTATAATCCATTTAGTCGTGGTGTATAGTTGGTTTTAAAATTATAATAGATATATGGACGCAGGTTTTGATTATATAGGTGTTGGTACCCCTTTTTTCTGCCATGATGGGCGGGGTAATTGGCTGTTGCATAAAAGAAGTTCAAACTGTCGGGATGAAATAGGTGTTTGGGATCCTGGTTCCGGCCAGATAGAGTTTGGCCAGGATATCAAAATCAGTCTACTTAGGGAAATAAAAGAAGAATATGGTTGTTCTGGCGAAATACAAAAACAGTTACCGACGATTAATTTGATTCGCAATCATCAAGGTCGGTTAACTCATTGGTTGCAGGTTCCTTTTATAGTTAAAGTTAATCCTCGGGAAGTTAAAATTGGCGAGCCCACTAAAATGTTAGAAATAGGTTGGTTTAAGCTGGATAAATTACCCAAGCCGCTTCATAGTGGTTTTGTTTATATTTTGGCTAATTATAGAGAATATTTTACAAAATACTTATAAATTGTCAGTATTTAATGTCAAGTTAACTTGACATTATAATTTTTATAGTTTAAACTAAAAATACCTAGTAATTTAATAGGTATTTTTAATTGTTAAGCTATAAAATTATGATTAATAAAAATTTGTGGTGGAGCTTGGCTGTTTTAGTGGTTGGCGGTGCAGTAATAATTTTTTTGGTTAACCAACCAAAAACAAACCAGACGGAAATTAATCAGGAGGCCATGATGCAGTCAACAGATAAAATGATTGATCAGGATAATGAAAGTATGACGAAAGACGAACTAGATCAGGATAAAATGATGCCGGAAAAAGACGTTATGGCTAACCCATCAGATAACGACAAAATGATGGAGCCGGTTGATAAAATGGTTGGTCAGTCTGACACTATGGCCAGCCAAGGAGCTTATTTAGATTATTCGTCTGATTTGGCAGCCGCTGAATTTAAAAAAGATAATAAAGTAGTTTTGTTTTTTTATGCCAGCTGGTGTCCTTTTTGCCAAGCGGCTGATAAAGTTTTTAAGAATCAAACAAATGATATTCCTAGCCAGGTAACTGTTTTAAAAGTGGATTATGACAAGGAAGCCCAATTAAAGAGTCGTTACGGGGTGACTTATCAGCATACTTTTGTTCAAATTGATGAGACTGGGAAAGTTTTATCCCGTTGGAATGGTGGTGATTTGGACAATTTAAAAAAATATTTAAAGTAAGATGTTAGAAATACTACTTGCGGTTTTGGCTGGTATTTTAACCATAGCTGCGCCTTGTATAATATTGCCTTTGCCTATCTTACTGGGCGCTTCGGTTGGCCGGACCGATAAAACCAGACCTTTGTTTATTGTTTTGGGTTTTGTAATATCTTTTACCGGCTTAGCTTTATTTATTAATTGGTTAGTGCAAGGTTTGGGTCTGTCGGCTAATGTGTTGCGCAACAGTGCAGCGGTGTTATTGGCCATATTTGCTTTGTTTATGATTTGGCCTTGGCCGTTTGAATGGTTAATGTTTCGTTTGTCAGGCTTGCTTAATTTAGCTGGCCGGGCTGGCGGCCGGGCTGGCCAAGGCAAGGCTGGTGGTTTACTAATAGGTTTGGTTATTGGCTTGGTTTGGGCACCCTGTGCTGGGCCGGTATTGGGTTCGATACTTACTTTAATAGCCCAGCAGAAGGATTTGTTAAGGGCCGGACTTTTGATAGCGGCTTATTCAATTGGCGCCGGCCTGCCAATGTTGCTAATAGCTTATGGTGGGCAAGCTTTAACTACCAAGGTTAAGTTGGTAGCTAAGTACAGTCAGCAGGTGCAGAAGTTTTTTGGTTTGATTATCTTATTTACCGCTTGGGCTATTTATTTTCAATACGATACTTGGTTGCAGGCTAAGCTATTAGAAATTTTGCCGGTTTTTAATTCAAAATTATAGTTTTATGAAGATTTGGATTATTTTGTCTTTAGTAATTGGTTTTTTATTAGCGGGTGGTATTTATTTGGAGATTAAAAATAAAAATAGATTATTGTCTTTTAATGATTACTTTTTAGAAAGGAAAGATGTTATGACAAAAACAGAACAAGTAAAGTTGTCCAATTTCGGTCGAGCCCCGGCTTTTACCGGACTTAAGGAGTGGTTTAATTCCGAGGAATTAAAACTTCAGGATTTAAAAGGCAAGGTGGTGCTGGTGGATTTTTGGACTTATTCCTGCATAAACTGCATTAGAACTTTGCCTCACGTTACAGCTTTATACGAAAAATACAAAGACCAGGGTTTGGTAATAGTAGGTATTCATACACCCGAGTTCGCTTTTGAAAAGGAACCGGCTAACGTGGCCGCGGCCTTACAAAGATACAATATTACTTATCCAGTGGCTTTGGATAATGATTATGCTACTTGGCAGGCTTATGCTAACCGTTATTGGCCGGCTAAGTATTTAGTTGATCAATCGGGTAAAATTGTTTATACCCATTTTGGCGAAGGGCAATATCAAGAGACCGAGCAAGCTGTGCGCCAGCTTTTGGGTTTAACTGAGGAAATGGCTGATAAGCCCCGGTTGGATTTACAAGACCGTCAGGTTAAAACTCCGGAAATATATTTTGGTTTGAATCGGTTGGCTTATTTATTTAAGGAACAGCAAGCCGATGCCAGTAGCAAATTTTACGATTTGCCTGATGAATTGCCGGTTAATAATTTTGCTTTAGGCGGACAATGGAGTTTTAATGATGAAAGCGCGGTATTGCAGGCTATTGGCGGTAGGATAAAAATTACTTTTTTTGCCAAAGAAATTCATATGGTAGCCAAAAGTCCAAAGCCTAATTTAATAAAAATTAAGATTAATGGTAGACCGGTTAACGATGTTGAAGTATCTGACTCACGGCTCTATACTTTATTTAGCGGTGATCAGGCAGGCGAAAATACTTTAGAAATGGAAATTAGCCAGCCGGACTTTACCATTTACACTTTTACTTTCGGTTAATAATGGCTTTATATAATAATATTAAAGATTTAAGATTGGGTCGCAATATTACCCAAGAGGATTTAGCTATGGCTGTGGGCGTATCAAGGCAAACTATTGTAGCCATAGAAAAAGGTAATTATACGCCGTCCTTGGATTTAGCTATGAAGCTGGCGGCTTTTTTGTGTTTACCAATTGAAAAGATTTTTTATATTAAATAATCTATGAAATTAAAAATTTATTATTTTTCTTTGTTATTGTTCATAGTTTTGTTAAGCCTGTTTTTGTATCAAGGCGATCCGGCGGCTATGACTATGCCGCAAATGGTATCGGTAAGTTTTTTGCTGGCTCTGTATGTGGTATTGATATCGTTGGTAGGCGAAGGACGGCAGACTGATGAAAGAGAAGTTTATCACAGATATTTAGCTAATCGATGGGCCTTACTTAGCGGTACGGTGATTTTATCAGTCGCTATTTTAATCCAATTATTTGACCACCGGATTGATTATTGGTTGCTGGGGGCTTTGTTGGTCGTCAATGTGGTTAAAATAACCAGTTTGATATATTTGAATCATACTAAGTGATTTTTTATGTTTAAGGAAAATTTATTAAAATTAGAGGCAGATATAGTTTCGGAGATTCAAGATCCACAAACTGTTGTTATGGGTATCTACAATGAAATTTGTTTGCGCGGTGCCAATGATTATGAACATTCGGCTATAACCAATATTTTGGAGCGCTATAAGAGTAAAAAAATTTCTGGCGCTGAGGCAATAAGTGAAGCTAGATTAATTTTGGAAGCTAAACAGGATTATCATTGATAATAATTTTTAATATCAAATTTCTAATTTTAAATTAATTCCGTTATCCGCCATCGGTCAGTTGACGGATGGCGGAGTTGGATCGATTCCTTAAGATATAAAAAACAAAACACCTCACGCAAGATTTGTGTAAAGTGTTTTATTTTTGGTACCGCTACCGGGAATCGAACCCGGATTACCACATTGCCAGCCTGCGGCTGGTGACCCGTAGGGTCAAAAGTTAGTAGTAATAAAATCTTCCCAGACTGGTACCGCTACC
>JBMORS010000113.1:6321-10139 GCA_049319925.1 Patescibacteria group bacterium
TGGTACCGCTACCGGGAATCGAACCCGGATTACCACATTGCCAGCCTGCGGCTGGTGACCCGTAGGGTCAAAAGTTAGTAGTAATAAAATCTTCCCAGACTGGTACCGCTACCGGGAATCGAACCCGGATTACCACATTGCCAGCCTGCGGCTGGTGACCCGTAGGGTCAAAAGTTAGTAGTAATAAAATCTTCCCAGACTGGTACCGCTACCGGGAATCGAACCCGGATTACCACATTGAAAGCGTGGTGTCCTAACCATTAGACGATAGCGGCATAAGTCTGGGAAGATTTAACTAATTGAATTTTTAATACTATACATTAATAATTCTTTGGTTTGGCTGTGATGTTTAAGTTTAAACTCTCTAGCTCGAGCATCAATTTTACTAGAGTAAGCCTCGTAATAAACTAATTTAAAAGGTGCATAGTATTTAGTGGAACGAACTTCTTTATTTAAATGCCTTTTAAACCTTTGGCGTAAATTATCAGTACAACCTATATAGGTCCAATTATGATGTAAACTACGAATTAAATAAACGTAGTGCATACATTGAGTTAATTATCACCCTTCGAGTGATCCCCCGTAGGGGGAGACGATAGCGGCTTAATTTAGCAAATAGTTGGGTGGCTAATAGCTAATAGTAGATTTAATTGGCGAAATAAGAATAACGGTAAATAAGCTGGTAGTCAAGGTAAGAATCAATATTTTGCGCAAGTTAAGGCTCTTGCTATAATTATACAGTATGTCAGTATTTTCTTTTTTTGTTAAAAGTACAACCAAGCGGGATAATGAAGAAGTTACCCGTCAAGCAGCGGCTGTTACAGTCGATCAGTCTGATAGTCAGACTGTCGATTGGTATGCCGACGAATATGAAGGCCAATTGTCAGTTGATGTTTATCAGACCAAAGATAGCCTGGTAGTCCGTTCCACTATCGCTGGCGTAAAAATGGAAGATTTGGAGATTACTCTTAATAACGACGTTGTTACTATCCGGGGCAAGCGTTATCAAGCTGATCAGGTCCAGCCAGATGATTTTTTTTATCAGGAGTGTTATTGGGGAGGGTTTTCTCGGTCAATTGTTTTGCCGGTAGAGGTTGAGCCAGAAGGCGTAACAGCCAGCCTGGAGAATGGTGTTTTAACAGTAGTTTTACCCAAAAGCCGAAGTAAAACCGTGGCTATAAAAGTAGAGGAGAAATAATAATATGGCAGTTATTAGAGCGACTATTGATAGATTAGAAAAAACACAAGCCATTGTCCGTTTGGATGACGGTCAAGAAATTAAAGTGCCTGTTAGTTTGCTGCCGCTCGGTAGCAAGGAGGGCGGTATAATAAGTTTAAGTTTTGGCGATGAAGCTTCTTTGACCAAAGAACGTCAGGAGCAAGCCAAAGCCTTACTTAATGAAATTTTACGGGTAGACACGGATAAAACAGATGATGCCAGTAGTTAAAGATAATCAAGCCAAGACTTTTAAATTAGCCACTGTTTTACCAGTTGGGCTGGCTGGTTTGTTTTTGGTAATTTTAATGTTTTTGGCAATTTATCGTCAGGTTTGGGACGGGACTATTTTTCCCGCAGTGAGTTTTGGTTCGGTGAATTTAGGCGGTTTAAGTAGGTCGGCCGCCGAAGAAATTTTAAATAAATCTTGGGATGATTTATCTAAAAAAGGAGTAGTTGTTACTTATGATGACAAAAAGGTAACGTTAACCTCTTTGGTCAGTTCATCAACTGATCCGGACTTAACTTATGAGCTGGTTGATTTTAACGTTGTTAAAGCGGTTGATTCGGCTTGGCAAGTTGGCCGTCAGGGTAATTGGTTTATAAAGTTGTTAGAACCTATGGCTGTTAGATTGCGCCCGATTAATTTGTCCAGTCAGGATTTAATAAAAATAGAAATTGATCGGGTGGTTGAATTTTTACGCAGCAATTTTCCGGGCTTAGAAAAGCCAACCATATCGGCCACCTGGCAAATAGATGAAACTGGCAACTTGACTGTCAGTCCCGAACAAAGCGGTTGGCAGATAGACAGGGATAAATTAGCAACAGACCTTAAAAAAGCTTTTTTAACTATGTCGGATAATCAGGTAATTATTAGCCTTAAACCTAGTCAGCCTGAAATAACAGCTGCCGATTTAGAGTTTTTGTTGCCTAAAGCCCGAGAGTTTTTTAAAAATGAAGATTTTGTTTTTTCTTTTGGTAAAGAAAAATTTACGGCCCAGCCCGAGGTTTGGCATAAATGGTTGGGAGTTGATAAGTCAGAGCAGGGCTTAAAAGTCGGTTTAAAGCCGTCAGCTGATGATGAGTTTTGGCTTAATTTAGCCAAAAAAATTAATCAACCAGCTCAAGATGCTAAATTTGAAATAGTGACCGGCCGGGTTAAAGCTTTTCAGGCTGCCCAAAATGGTCAGGAATTAGATATGGCCAAAACTTGGCAATTAGCTGAGCAGTCTTTATTAAATAATCAGCCGCTTAGTATTGAGTTAATCGTGAAAACTACTGAACCTAGGGTAAACACAGCCGCGACCAACGATTTGGGCATAGCTGAAATTATCGGAATAGGGCGTTCTAATTTTGCTGGTAGTCCTAGCAACCGCCGTCATAATATAAAAATCGGAGCTGATAGTTTGAATGGTTTGCTGATAGAACCCGGTCAGGAATTTTCTCTTATTTCTGCCCTAGGGGATATTGACGGGGATAACGGTTATTTGCAGGAGCTGGTTATAAAAGGTAATAAGACCATACCGGAATATGGTGGCGGATTGTGTCAGATTGGTACTACCACTTTTCGGGCAGCCCTAGCTTCGGGTTTGCCGATTGTGGAAAGACGCAATCATTCTTATCGGGTGTCTTATTATGAACCGGCCGGCACCGACGCTACTATTTACGACCCTAAGCCGGATTTTCGTTTTAGAAACGATACTAGCCGGGCGGTTTTAATACAAACAAAAATACAAGGTGATGAATTAGTATTTGAGTTTTGGGGTACCAAAGATGGCCGTCAGGCCGTGTCTACTGCACCTAAAATTTATAATATAGTTAAACCAGCGCCTACTAGAATTATTGAGACTGAGGATTTACCAGTTGGTCAGAAAAAATGTACCGAAAGCGCGCATAACGGCGCTGATGCCGAATTTACTTATACAGTCACTTATCCTGATGGCCAGGTAAAGGAAGAAGTTTTTAAAAGTCATTATGTGCCTTGGCAGGAAGTTTGTTTGCTAGGTGTTGCCAAAGGAACCTTATCAACAGATCAACAACCAAACGGTGAATCAGTTTTACCGGATAGTCAGAATCCACCAGCTGATAGCGCAGTGACGGATAATCCCGCTACTATTAGTAATTAAAATAACTAGATTAGTTCAATTACAGAACTAATCTGGCCGTGTTAAGTTTGAAAATTTATTGCCTCCTTAATTTTTAGAACAATTGTTCCTCTTGAGAAAAAACGGGGAATTTTTTCGTTTTTTTCTAGTACTAATCTTTGAATAGGAAATAATATTTCTAAAATCTTGGTAATCTGTTTTTGGCAAGCCTGGTCGGCAAAAATGGGAACCGTAATTTCTGGACATAGTATTTCATTATTTATTTTAGCTAGGTCAGAGCTTTGGTTTATTACTTTAAACCAGATTAGTTTGTTACCCCGTTTAATAGTTAAAGAAGCGTAGTTGGAACTATTTTTTCTTTGGATTGCTATAGTATCCTTGGCTGTTACCAAAGTGTGTTCACCAGTTTTATAAAATAAACCTAAAACCGTAACATGCAAATTTAAGTTAATCCTTAATTGCATTTTCTCCTCCGTTACTTATGCCTATTTGTAATA
>JBMORS010000114.1:0-1277 GCA_049319925.1 Patescibacteria group bacterium
TTGAATTTATTATCTTTATTCTATTCTTAACTTTTAAATTTAACTGTTAGATATTATGGCTAAATTAACCAAAGCCGATTTATTAAAAGAGCCGATAGAGCATATTGATTTTACTAAAATCGATCCTAGTTATCTGGTGCCGGCTATGTCCAAGATGTCTTTTTCCTCGCGCGATTTGGCGCGGGCGGCCGATATTTACAAAATGATGCTGTCTAAAAAAGATTGCACGGTTATTTTAACCTTGGCTGGTTCTACCAGCGCGGCTGGTTGTATGCAGGTTTATGTGGATTTGGTAAAAAATAATATGGTCGACGCTATCGTAGCCACCGGTGCTTCTATTGTGGATATGGATTTTTTTGAAGCTTTGGGTTTTAAACATTATAAAGGCACACCCTTTGTAGACGATAATGAATTAAGGGATTTAGCCATTGATCGTATTTACGATACTTTTATAAACGAAGAAGAATTAAAGGATTGCGATAGCACTATTGCCAAGATTGCCGATTCTTTAGAAGCTAAGCCTTATTCTTCGCGGGAGTTTATCAGGGAAATGGGTAAATTCTTAAAAAATGGCGGTGCTAAAAAACAGGAATCACTGGTACAGGTAGCTTATGAAAAAGGCGTGCCGATTTTTTGCCCAGCTTTTTCTGATTCTTCGGCCGGTTTTGGTTTAGTTTATCACCAGTATCATAATCCGGAAAAACATTTATCAATTGATTCGGTTAAAGACTTTTTGGAATTAACTAAAATTAAAATGGCGGCGCCGACTAGCGGCTTGCTGATGATTGGCGGCGGCGTGCCTAAGAATTTTGCCCAGGACACTGTGGTAGCGGCTGAGGTTTTGGATAAGGAAGTGCCGATGCATCAATATGCCGTGCAGTTGACTGTAGCGGATGTTCGCGATGGTGCTTGTTCCAGCTCCACACTTAAGGAAGCCAGTTCCTGGGGTAAGGTAGAAACCAATTATGAACAAATGGTTTATGCCGAAGCCACGTTAACCTTGCCTTTAATAGCCGCTTACGCTTATCATAGTGGCGCTTGGAAGGATAGGGAAGCTAAGCGTTGGGCTGATTTTTTGGATAAAGCTTAAACTAGTTTTTTAAACAAAAAAAGGCGAATAGCAAGTTCGCCTTTTTTTGTTAAGATAACAAAAATTATAAAAGTAGTTTTTAATTTATCCAGTCAATAATTTTATCTAAAGGCCGTCTGGTTCTTGGTTTTTTTGGCGGCCCGGCCCGATAGCCAAAAGCTACCAAACAAGCCACGCCAAAATGTTG
>JBMORS010000115.1:0-1277 GCA_049319925.1 Patescibacteria group bacterium
CAGTCTTTAGTCCTGACTTCTTTGGAAAATTACGAAAGTTTGGTTAAAACCAAGCCACCACTTAAACAGACGGTTACTAAGCAGTCATCATTGGCTTCGGTTATTGGAGCTAAAAGACGCGGTCGGCCACCTAAGGATAAAGAAAATATGGCTGTTTCAGCCAATCAACCATCTCAAACTAAGTTAGGTGATTTGGAAGAAATTAACAGTGTGCCAGGCGAGCTGAACCAAGATAATGAATATTATCCCGAACCGATTTAATTTTTTTAAGAAAGCCGCCCACCCCGCGGGCGAGGTACGGGCTCTTGTGGAGCAGGGGGCTTGCCCTGTATAACAACTTTGTCTACTGCCTTAAGCTGTTAGTTAGTAAATTTGGCTATATACTAAAGCAGTTAATAAAATCTTTCCCAGTAAAATTATGGGCAGTCATTAAGCTTAAGACAAAGTTGTATTCCAGGGCTTGCCAAAGTTTTAAAGTCGTGCTAGAGTAAGCAAGCTACTAATTATTAAATAATTTTTTTAGACATTAATTTTTGGCTAAACTTAGCGCCTGTTAATTAATAAAGCAGGCTAAGTTAGGGCCGATAAGGAGTTATTATTTATATGGCAGACAAGTTTGACCGTTCTAAACCGCATATCAACGTCGGTACTATCGGTCACGTTGACCACGGTAAGACTACCTTAACCGCGGCTTTGTTGCAGGTTCTTAAGTTAAGCGGCCACGCCTCTCAGGACAAGTCAGTCGATCAGATTGATAATGCTCCGGAAGAAAAGGCTCGTGGTATTACTATTAATACCGCTCACGTTGAATATGAATCAGACGCCAGGCATTATGCTCACGTTGATTGTCCTGGTCACGCCGACTATGTAAAGAACATGATTACCGGCGCGGCCCAGATGGATGGCGCTATTTTAGTGGTATCAGCCGCTGATGGCCCGATGCCGCAGACTCGCGAGCACATTTTGTTGGCTCGTCAGGTGGGCGTTCCTTATATTGTAGTTTTCTTGAATAAAGTCGACATGGTCGACGATAAAGATTTAGTTGATTTGGTAGAGGAAGAAGTCAGGGATTTACTTAAAAAGTACGAATTCCCTGGTGATACCACTCCGATTGTGCGTGGTAGCGCTTTAAAGGCTTTGGAAGCGGCTCAGGCTGGTAAAGCTGATGATCCTTACGTTCAATCTATTATGGAGTTGGTTAAGAAATTGGATGAATATATTCCCGAACCGACTCGTGAAACTGATAAGCCTTTCTTAATGCCGATTGAAGATATCTT
>JBMORS010000116.1:0-1271 GCA_049319925.1 Patescibacteria group bacterium
ACTTATAACAGTACAGGTAGTAAAGAAGGTCATTATTTAAATTCGCCTTTTGGGGCTTTTATACCATCGGACTTGCATCAAGGCCCTTCGGCAACCAATCCAGACAGCAGCAGTAATAAAAAAATTATTCCAGTAGCCCAGTATCAACCTTTAACCAATAATGAAATTCAGCCTTATGCTCCGGGTGTTTATGGTTGTAGTGGTGCCGGTGGTGGTACTTGCAGCGGCTGGATGTGTTTGGCTGGTATTTTAGATGAAGAAGATGGTAATAATGCTATAAGTAAGGATAAGTCTTTTTGTGATCCCTCAGCCACTGGTGAAAACAGGTTCTGTGGTTATTATGATCCTACAGTTTATTGCGATGCGACTAAGCAGACTTGCCCCACTCAAAAAACTCCGTTTATGTGTACTGGTAGTAGCCCGTCTTTAAGTATACCCACTACTAGTCGGGCCGGGGTAGATTTAATAAAGAATTTGTTTGTTAAGTTTTACAATACTTTTAGTTGGAATACCGATAACGCTCGTTATCAGGCTTTACCCAAAGATCCGATAACTTTTACTATTCCCATATTTAATATTCCCATAACTTTGCCGGGCGGTAGCTTTGATTTAAGTGGTCAAACAATTCCGGGCGTGGTGGAGCCTGTGGCACCTAGAATTTCTGGTGTAGCTTTTGATCCTAAAGGCAGGACAACTGGTGAACTAGCTGGCGCCAAGTTTACTGTGTCTTATTCTGGTACCAGTCATACTAATGAGGATATTATGGGCCAAAGTCCCTTACCTGTTACTCTATCGTTTTACGGTTATAATCCCAATGGTAACCAAATGCCTATCAGATTTGTGGGTGTGGATTGGGGTATTAGTGGTGATTTAGGTAAAGCTAGAAATATTGAAGTAGAAGCTTCCCTAAGAAACCATAAGCCGATTTGTCAGTCGCAAAAAGTTTGTGCTGGCACGCCCACAGCTTGCGTTAGTGATAAACAGTGTCCCAGTGGCCAAGCTTGTGTTAATAATCCAGCCTTTAACTTTGGTGACAGTCAGGATGCCTGTGTAGCTGATCAGGATAACCAAGTCGGTTACTTCTTTTACACCACTACTTACACTTGCAGCGGCAAGAATAATCCCAACTGGAGTGAGTCTTTACAGGCCTGCGTTTATAAACCAGGTGTAGCTTTACGAGACAATTGGGGTTGGTGGGCTAAAGGAAATAATGGCCAGTATCAAGACAAACTACCCAGCGTAGATACGGGTTTTAATTGGAAAGATTTGGT
>JBMORS010000117.1:0-1261 GCA_049319925.1 Patescibacteria group bacterium
CTGTAGTAGCGGCACTAACTGGCAAGACCACCAAGAAACCTAACGCCATTATAACTAGCGCTTTCCAACCAAAACTTAAAAATTTGTTATACATAGGCGTGGTTTAATTAAATTATAAAAATATTAATTAAGCCAACGCTTAGCGAGCCATCTTCTGACATTCCCAATTCGTAGCATCTATGGCACTACAAATCACCTTAACTTTTGCGGCTATGTTATATGCAGTATTAGCGGCAGTTTCATTAATTGCATCACCAGTAGCAGGAAATAGGGCCATAGAATTTACAGCTGCTTTATTAATCACGGTAACCTGCAATCCAGCAACAGCATCTGGAAGTTTAACGGAATCAGCCGCAGTAGCCACTGTAGTAACCTCGGCAATATCCGCGGTAATAGCTACCGCACTAGCTTGCCCACCGCCGGCAAAAGCGGTAATGCCAGCCTGCACTGATTTTTTAATTTGTCCTGAAAAAGCTGGGCCGGTAGCAAGAACCACAAGACCAGTACCAGTTTCATCAGAAATAACGCCCGCCAGTTGTGCTGAAGTAGTAGCGGCAAAAATGCTAAGATTATTAGCTGTATAGGCCACTGTACCGCCAGTACCAAACGCTACAGAACTAGCATCGGTACCAGTAAAAGTTAAAGTATTAGAAGCTGTTAAGGTTTTACCGTCAGCAATGGTCAAGGTTGCACCGGTGGCCGGGGCGGTTAAAGTTAATTTATTAATAGTGCCACCTAAAGTTACATTGCCAGTCAAAGTAGAAACACCTGTAACTGCCAATGTACCACCCGTAGAAACATTGGTACCAATAGTAGTAGCCGCGTAAGCGCTACCGGCTACGAGTGCCAGCACCAACATAGTTATTGGCACTAAGTAGCGCCTGAATTTATTAGGATTAAACATAAGCAAACAAATTTAATTATTAATGACAAATATCAAATAACAAATCAATTGCTAAATGACTAATGTCAAATTTATAAAACTATTGTTATCAGCCAACCGGTTTAGGCAAATAACAAAATATTTTGTTTTTATTTTTACTGCTTGTTAACTAAATAGTTCGACCTTCCCCTATTTAATTTGCTTACAGTAAATTTAATTATACCACTAATTTTACTTTCGTCACAAAAACACGTATAGTTTACATTACATAGTGACACTCATCTAGTAGAATGGTGACAATGTTAACTACTAACTAGATAAGCGCCTATGAAAGCCAAATATCCACGGGAATTAAGATTTCAGTGGTATGCCTGGGTT
>JBMORS010000118.1:0-1259 GCA_049319925.1 Patescibacteria group bacterium
TACTCATAGCCGCCGGGTTGGGTATAATTTTGGCTAATCAAATTTTGCCTATTATAGCGCCTGGTTTTTCGCCTGATACTCTAGCCTTGGCTGTTAAATTAACCAGGCCTATGCTGCTGGCTATAGCCGTATTTGGCGCTTCTAATTTAATGGGTTCGGTTTTACAGGCGGAGCGCCGTTTTACAGCTTATGCTTTGGCACCAGTTTTGTATAATTTGGGTTTAATTATTGGTATTGTTCTTTTGGTTCCTCTTATCGGGCTTCAAGGCTTAGCTTGGGGGGTAGTACTGGGTAGCGTACTTCATTTATTGGTTCAACTGCCGGCGGTTTTAAAAATAGGCTGGGTTTGGCAATGGAGTTTAAATTTGACAGATAAATACGTTCGCCAGGTTTTTAAGCTGCTCTTGCCGCGTACTTTGGGGTTGGCAGCTACTTCTTTGAATGACATTATAACGGCGGCTTTTATTTCTCACTTGGCGGCCGGAAGTCTAGCGGCTTTTGCTCTAGCGGTTAACCTGCATAGTTTTCCCATAAATGTTTTTGGTGTTTCTTTGGCGATTGCTGTTTTTCCACTTTTTAGCCAAGCTTTTAGTACCAGCCGGCACGATGATTTTCGTCAACAATTTATTTTAAGCGCCCGGCGAATATTATTTTATATTTTACCAGCTGCTGTTTTGCTTTTGGTTTTGCGGGCGCAAATTGTTCGGGTAATTTTAGGTAGCGGCTCATTTGATTGGACTGATACTATACGCACCGCCCAGATGCTCGGGTTTTTGGCTTTGGCTTTAGTGTCGGACAGTTTAATACCACTTTTAGCCAGAGCTTTTTACGCTTTGCCTGACACCAAAACACCAGTCATAGCTTCTTTATTAAGTCTGGTTGTTAATTTAATTTTATTAATAACTTTAAAACCTTTAGGTTTAACTGGCATCGGCCTGGCTTATGTGGCAGCCAGCCTGACTAATTTAACCTTGTTACTCTGGTTGCTCGGGCGACGGTTGGGATCTTTGGGTAGTAGCTCTATTATTGCCGGGCTTAAGCCTATGCTGTCGGCTGCTTTTTTAGCTGGCAGCGTGGCTTATTTAGTTTTGCAATTAATGGCTCCCTTAGTAGATATGCGCACTTTTATGGGCATTTTTAGTCAGGGGTTAGCCGCTGGCTTATCAGGTCTTATAGTTTATGTTACTTTAGTTTATATTTGGCAATTAGAAGAAACTGTTTTTCTTAAGCAAATCTGGTTGAGCAGCCAAAATTATGTA
>JBMORS010000119.1:0-1258 GCA_049319925.1 Patescibacteria group bacterium
TAATTTTTCTATGTCTGCAATGTAGCCTTTCATAAGATTGTGATAGTTAAGTATAAATGTGTAAGTAAAACCAGACCTTTATTTAAGTATATTAGATAAAAGATGATATGACAAAATTAATCTTGGTTTTTAGGATTTATAATCTTTATTTTGCCTAAGCCAAGCCTTAAGAGCAGCTTCATTATCTTTAAAGGCCATTTTTTTAGGTAGTTTGTTAGGCTCAAACCACTTAAGTTCACCTAAATCGTCGCCGGCCTTAGGGGTGCCGCTTATAATTTCGGCTAAATAAAAAATATTAACGCAGTGATCCCCGGTATAATAACGGCTTTTAAAAATATCCAGCAGTTTGACGATTCTGATATTAAGGCCAGTTTCTTCTTTAACTTCGCGTTTAGCGCCTTGCAAAGGATGCTCACCAGCTTCTAAAAATCCACCCGGTATGTTCCACTGGCCTTTTTTAGGTCCGCTGGCTTTTTTGCCCAATAAGACCCGGCCGTTTTTTACTATTACTACACCGGCTGTGGCTTTGGGGTTTTGGTAAAAAATAAAACCACAAGATTGGCAATTGAGTCTGGTTCTGCCTTCTTTGGGTATTAAAGTATTTTTAAGTTGCCCAGCGCAAACCGGGCAGAATTTATATCTGATTTTTATTTCCGCCATATTATTTAAGGATATTAGCGGAGATTGAAGGTAGCGCGCACTGTCACCATTATTTCTTTTTCTATACTAGAGGTGTCATAAGCGCCGTAGTCGCTTATATCGGCTGAATTGCTAGATAATACTTGTACCACGCCACTAGCCGCCTGTTTAAGACTGCCAACTGATTGTCCGTTACTCTCGGCTAGTTCTTTGGCCCGTGCTTTGGCATCTTGCACCGCCTCGGCTAAAAGTTCCACCCTTAATTTAGGTACTTCTGATGAGTAATATTCCAAAGAATCAGTGGCAAATAAAACACCTTTGTTAATAAGCTCCTGAACGTTTTTGGCTAAGTCGCTAACTTTGTTTATTTCACCGGATTGAACCACAATAGTTTGCCTTAAGCTGTATTCTTTAGGGCTGTTATCCTGATAGTTTTTATAAATTTCGTTCATAAAAACCGGCGAAATTTCTAAATCGCTGTCCTTAAGGCCGTTATTAGCCAGCCAGGTTTTGGTTTCTTTAAGATCGGCGGCTATTTGCTTGTAACCGTTTTGCAGATCAAGCGCCGTGGTTTGGCGGGTTAAACTGCCACGCCATTTTACCAAGTCAGAAGTAATTT
>JBMORS010000120.1:0-1246 GCA_049319925.1 Patescibacteria group bacterium
GGGCATACAAACCATCACAAACACGAGTAGCTTTAATGCTTGTTTAACTTCCACTCTGCTACCCAAGCTCTAGGATAGCAGCGAAAGGTTGATTTTATTTATAGCTATTAATATTCATTAGTTTTTTTAGGATAAATGTTTTATAATATACGATATGGCGATTAAGAATATTTCCCAAATTACTAAACTTAAAGGCAAGTTTGTTTTAGTGCGTTTGGATACCAATGTACCACTTAAAGGTAAGCGGGTTTTAGACGACAGCCGTTTAAGGCAGGCTGTGCCGACTTTGCGATTTTTAATAAAAAAAGGCGCTTATCCGGTTTTAGTTGGCCATTTGGGTCGGCCTCAGGGCAGAGTGGTACCTGATTTATCTTTAAAACCGATTGGTTACGCTTTAGGAAAAATAATCCGTCAGCCGGTTAAGGTATTGCCATTATCTTTTGGCGCATCAGCTATAAAAAAAGCAGCCAAAACTAATTTAGTTTTGTTGGAAAATATAAGGTTTGAGCCAGGTGAAGATACTAACCAGGCGAATTTGTCTAAAACCTTGGGAGCTTTAGCTGATTTATATGTCAATGAGGCTTTTTCTGTTAGTCATCGTAGCAGTGCTTCTTTAGTTGGCATAACTAAATATTTACCCAGTTATGCCGGGTTAAGTTTGCGGCACGAAATTGATTGTTTGGAAAAAATTATTAAAAAAGGCGGACAGCCTTTAACCTTGCTTATTGGCGGCGCTAAAATAGCTGATAAACTGCCGGTCATACAAAGATTATTGCCCCGTTGTCAGTATGTTTTAACAGCTGGCGCCGTGGCCAACACTTTTTTATTGGCCAAAGGGTTGGCGGTTGGACGATCTTTAGTTGATGAAGCGGTTTTGAAAGTTGCTAAAAGAATACTAAAAGTAGGCAATAAAAAAATATTACTACCCAGTGACGCCGTAGTGACCAAATGGCCACTTAAGACCAAGCAGGCCTTAGTTAAAAAATTAGCAGATTTAAAAAAGTCTGATGTTATGGTGGATATTGGTCCTGATACTATAGGCTCTTACGCTGCGGCTATTAAAAAATCAAAAACTATTTTTTGGAGTGGACCTTTAGGGTTAACCGAGGAGCCCAAATGGTCACACAGCACTAGATCTTTGGTTTGGCTGATGCAGGAGCGAAGTTTAGCTGGTAAAACTTATGTTTTGGCTGGCGGTGGTGAAACAGCTTCGTTTTTACACCAAACCAAATTATCTTTGAACTAT
>JBMORS010000121.1:0-1226 GCA_049319925.1 Patescibacteria group bacterium
GACAGCCGGTTTGTATGTGCAGGGTAGCTTAACGGCTTTAGGCGCGGCAGATAAACGGATAATTTTTACCAGCGCCGCTGATCGGCCGGGTTCAACAGCCAGTCCCGGGGATTGGGGCGGTTTATATGCAACGCCCGGTTCCAGTATCAATTTAGCTAATTTATCAATTAAATACGGTGGATTGTTTCAAGATGATTTTAACGGCGTGTTTTATGGTTTTTACAGCGATTATTTATTAAGTGCCACAGATGCCACGATAAATTTAAATAAGGTTAATTTAGCCAAGTCTTTTAACGGCGGGTTGCAGTTATCAGGTAATTGTTCCGGGGTGTTGCAGAATAGTTTTGTGCACAATATGCCGCGCGGTCTGGAATTTAATTTAACTTCATCTTTTGTAGTTAACCATAATGATTTTTATGATTTGTCGGTTTTTGCTTTAAATAATCAATCGGTCGTCTTGGCGGTGGAGGCGATTAATAATTGGTGGGGTAGCGATAGCGGCCCTAAAGTTTTGGACAATCCCGATGGCCAGGGTGACCAGCTTTTTGGGTTGGTAGCCTATAATCCCTGGCTTAGAAAAGTCCCCCTTAATAATCAACCGGAATTGGTTTATTTAGGCCAGCCTGGTTATAGCCAAGACGGTGTAGAGCCCAATATAGCCTTTAGGACTTTAACTGATTTAGATTTTAAAATAATTTATAAAGATGCTGATAATCAGCCGCCCGAGTTTGTTAAGTTAATTATTAATGATGAATCTTATAATTTAACAGTCACTGATGATGGGTCGGTGGACTATGCGGCTGGTTATATATTTTCAGTTATTAAGCCGGCTGTTGACTTTGTAACAGGGGATTATGAATATTATTTTCAAGCTAGCGATGGTCAGGCCCAGGTACGTTGGCCAGCTACTACCAATTTAAGTTTTAGCGTGCGTAATGTGCCGGTGGTTTTGGTGCCGGGTATTTTAGGCACGGAATTAAAAAAGGGCGATGAGGTGTTGTGGATGAATTTGCGTAAAGTTTTATTTAGCAGCACAGATAGTTTTATGGATCCTTTGTTAATGGATGAAGATGGGGCGCCGGTTGATCCCGATATAAAGTTAGATGAAATTTTATTAAGTAAATCTTATGTATTAGGTACTTATCATTATTTTGATTTATTGATTAATAGATTAATAGAATTAGGTTATCAAAATAATTTAGATTTATTTACTTTTCCTTATGATT
>JBMORS010000122.1:0-9630 GCA_049319925.1 Patescibacteria group bacterium
CGATCCAAAATCATTAACGACATCCTTAGGCAGAGTATCTGTAATTTTTGGTTGTTCTAATTGATTAACCAATGGCTCAACAGTTTTAACCTCTGTTGGCTGAGAAACAACCGGCTTATTATCCTGCACTAAAGCAGCTACTTTAGGAGCCGATACCGAATTAACCGGCGGTGTTTGAACAACTTCTTTTTTAACAGGCGTTACCGCAGGCACTACAACATTATTTTTATTAGAAACTACCGCCGGCTTGGACATAGGTTCGCCAAACATTTGCACAACAATTACGGAATCGGCTTGCTCAAACTGTCCCCGAGCTATGCCAACTCCAATTTCTGAATAACGAGAATTAACTATATTAGCCCGATGAGTCGGACTGGCTAACCAACCATCTTGTACCTCCTCAGCCTCTTGAAAATGAACTGCTAAATTTTCACCAGCCAACCGATAATCATATCCAGAACCATCTATCCAATCCCAAGGTGTTAAACCTTTAGGGCTAACATGGGAAAAATACTGATTAAGCATCATGTCATTAGCTTTAGCCTGAGCGGCTTTAGTTAATAAATCATTAACCGTTAACTGGCCTAAGCCTAAATTACTTCTAGTTTGATTGGTTAAATCTACTATATTCTGCAAGGTGATAGCACTAGAATACAAACTGGAAGATGGTAAAGCTACTGGTAAAACTATAACCAAAACCTTCAAAACCACTAGCAGAGCACTGTAAAAAATTAAAAATTTATGCTTTAAAGCCTCTGGTAAATGATTATTGCCTTCATGAGGTATTAAATAATCCCTGGTTTTATCATAAAATTTTTTACTATGATGTTTTACCTTATGCCAAATTAAAGGCAACCGTGATTGCTCCGGTTTATTGCCAAATTTCTGTTTTAGTATATTTAAGATTTTGCCTAACATAAATAAAAATATTAACTTTTGATACTACTATATTTTATAATATCTGTCAATACCTAACCTAAGTATAACATTTAAAATACAAAAATGCCCCTTATTTTTAAGGGGCATTGAATATTAACTTGATTATATCTTAAGGACAAAGCTGCTGGCCATTGTCGTCTTCTATGATTATGGCGCCAGTTGGACAAGCTTTAGCCGCCGCTAAAATTGTTTGAACGTCAGCTGGCAATTTAGTTACATCCACCCAATCACTGGTTTTGTCTCCAGATAAACTCTTAATAACGGCCTTGCCTTCTTCATCAAGCTCAAAAACTTCCGGCACTAAAGATAAACAATCGG
Organism: Patescibacteria group bacterium; assembly: GCA_049319925.1. GTDB lineage: Bacteria > Patescibacteriota > Patescibacteriia > Veblenbacterales > UBA10138 > JAHITT01. The sequence goes on from JBMORS010000122.1 coordinate 1,258, forward strand.
CCGCGCTGATACATAAATCCCTGTCAACTTTAACGCGCATTTGGTTTAACCTGATTATCAGAAACCTTAATATCAAAACAATAATCTCCGGCTGGATGGGCCCAATTCATCAAATCCGGTCCGACATACCTATCAATTGATTGTTTGTCTGATTCCGTTTCAAAACTAGCACACAAAGAATAAGTAACTTCGGACTTTTTAATATAATTATAAGCCTGGCCGGTTAAAGGATCGTTAGGCAACCAATCGTAATAACCGCCGGCAGAAATTTCTGTTAACTCCCCAGGTAAAACTGACGGCTGAGAATTTTGATAATAATTCTGAACCGAATAATAAATCTGCTGCAGATCATTGATTCTTTTTTGGTCGCGCACTAATTTTTGTTGTTCAAAAGGATTACCTGATAAAATAAATCCCGCCACCAATAAAATTATTCCTAGGCCAGCAAATATATAGGCTTGCCAACGTCCGGCTAATATTTGCCTTCCTTTTAATTCAGACCAATAATAAAAATTAATCCAACCGCCTATAACCAATATAACTAATACTTTAAAAATAAATCGGGTTGTTAATTGTCCACTGACAAAATTAAAAACCAAACCAATAACATCACCGATTATAACAGCACTGGCCAAAAACATAGCCAAATAAACAATCACTCGTCGAACTGACGATTCTAGACTGGTTAAACCTTTAGCCAAATCCTTGTTTACTTTCCAACTTACCCACAAAAAAACTGGACTTGCTACCATAAAACAAGCTAACCACCACTGTAAAGCGCTATTCCTGACAACTGATCCGTAATTAACCACAGCATCAGGCCAATAATGATTTATAATTTGAAATAAAATACCACCAGCCGATAAAGCGCTAAGGGTTAAAGTAAAAAAAAGCAATAAATAAAAAAATAAATCCCGCCCACTGCCAGTAGATTTATTGATTGTTTGATCCATAATATTTTTATGATTATTTGTTATAAAGCTATTAAAACGGCTCCTAGAGCCATAAGTATTGTACCACCTATTACTTTAAAAGTTAATTTTTCGCCTAAAATCAAAGCGGCTAGTACAACCGTAAAAACCAAAGACAATTTATCTATTGGGCCCACTTTAGAGGCCGCCCCGTTTTTAAGGGCATAAAAATAAAATAACCAAGAAGCGGCTGTGGTCACAGATGATAAAATTAAAAAAATCCAAGTCTTAGTAGAAACAGCGCCTAGTTCGCTAAACTTGCCTTGCCAAAGTACTACGGCCCAAGCGAAAAATAAAATAAAAATCGTCCTAATCGCTGTGGCCAGATTGGAATTCACTCCTTCCACTCCAATTTTAGCTAAAATAGCCGTTAAACCGGCAAACAATGCCGCCAGCAATGCCGCTGTTAACCAGGTCATAGAATTATTCGTTATCAAAATAAACCACCTGATTAGGCTTTATAATCTTCGGTCCCGGTTTTAGAGACGGATTAACTGGCCCAATCAAGGGATCAAAAGATGGACTAGCTAAATCAGTTGTCTGAACCGACTTGTTATTCGTTTCTTCTTTTACAGGCTGATCGACTGATAAATTGTTCTTATTGTTCTCCGGCTCTTGCTCTTGTTTTTTATCTTCATCTGAAATTTCAACTTCTTCATCAACTGTAGGTAAAGTATCGGGTACAAGTTTAGTCTTCTGTCCGCCAGTTACCACCAAAGGTGGTTTAGGCTTAATAATTAACCCCTGCCTGACCTTTTTCATATCTTCCTTGCAATAAATAGGCCTGATACCATCGGGCTTAAAAGGCAATTGTAACTTACGGTGGCATACCCAACACTCAGCTTCATATAAATCCTGGACTGCTCTGGTTAAATTAAGACGCGGCATTTCCACATCAGATGACGAATTGCTACTAGGCGTCTTATGCTTAAACCTTAATTCTTCTTCATCTAAACTACCCGATTCAGCCGTAGCTGTTTCTTTAAAAACATCTTCTACACCAGCCCAACGTAAAATTTTCTCTTCTACCTGCTGACGAGTCTTGCTATAACGTTCTCTAGAAACTTTTATTATTTTTTCTCTATTTTTATTTTTAGTAGCTACCGGCGGCAAAGTAACAGCACTAAAAGGGTCGCTAGTAATGCCATCGATCATTAATTTTAAATAAATATGGTACTTGGGTAACCCAACTAAGTCCTCTTCGGTAAAAATAGGTCCGAATTCCTTTTCCAAAAATTCAGCATCTTCCGCCCCAACCCGAAAAGTTATCATCGTACCAACGTTACCAAAGACAGCCGCTTTAACCACATCGCCTAATTGTTCTATATATTGATGAGCGATGGTTATATTAAGACGATATTTGCGGGCTTCCGATAAAATATTAGCAAAACTTTCTGTGGCAAAATTTTGAAACTCATCAACATACAAGAAAAAATCTTTCCGATCTTCTTCCAAAGTGTCTATCCGACTCATGGCACTAAGCTGCATTTTAGTAATCATCATGGCTCCTAATAATCCGGAATTATCCTCACCTACCCGGCCTTTAGATAAATTGAGCAGCAGTATTTTATTATCGTCCATTATTTCTCTAAGATCAATAGTAGATTTAGGTTGGCCCACTATATTACGGATTACCGAAGAAGACAAAAACTGGCCTATTTTATTTTGAATAGGAGAAATAGCTTCAGTTCTAAACTTTTCATTGTAATTTTCATATTCATCAATCCAAAAAGATCTGACTACTGGATCACTGACTTTTTCTAAAACCTTTTTACGGTAATATTTATCTACTAAAATTCTGGTAATACCTAAAAGAGTAGAATTGGGATATTCTAGCAAAGCCAATATAGAATTACGCAAAATATATTCCAATCTCGGCCCCCAAGAATCGGCCCAAATTTTCTTAAAAACACCCACCAAACCCGAAGCCACCAAATGGCGATATTTAGGATCAACCGATTCCAAAGGATTAAAAGCTACTGGATAGTCCACATCAGCCGGATTAAAGTAAACAACGTCATTCACACGATGTGAAGGAATAACATCTAAAATTGCTTCCACCAAATCACCATGCGGATCTACTACCGCCAAACCGTGACCAGCCCGAATATCGTTAAAAATCATATTTTCTTCCAAGACTGACTTTCCCATGCCTGTTTTACCTACTATATAAACATGCCGGCGGCGATCATCCGTTTTAATGCCAAATTTCCTTTGCATATTGCGGAAATTTGTCATGGCGAAAACGTTTATATCTTGTTGCCAAGCTGATGACATAAATTATTCGACAAAAGGTAAATTAAGAGGCGCCTGACTCTTGGCGGTCAATCCGTTAGTAGCCACTTCAACTGCTTGTTCGGTTGAGGCTGGTCGCAAAAAACCAGGCTGATAAACCGGCAAAGCAAAAGGTGGCTCAGCTTTCTTAAGTTCGCTCTTTTTAATTAATGGGGCCTTCACTTCGGCTACTGGGAAATGATAAAGCGTAGCTAGTTCTTCGATATTCAAAATAAATCCGTGACCCTCACCGGCGTGAGTACTACGAGACTGATAAGCTTTAAGAATTTTACGTTGCTTTTTATTAATCCGAGACTGTTTAAGAAAATAATCAGCCTTGGTAGTTATTTTTTTAGAAGGCTTGAAGCCATTTCGGTCTAAAGCAGTAAATTGATTAATGGCTCCGATAACAGCATTAACCCCCCGTCCTTTGGTAAAGGTTTCTCGACGCCCCCAATAAATCAAACGGAATTTTACATAAAGCCCCACTTTGGCCATTTTACGTTCTATTGATTCCACTACCTTTTTTTGACCAGGTGTTAAATCTTTCAAAGAAGACTCCTCTGCCTCCTCACCTATTTCCCCCCATAAAGGAAATATAATTTCACCTAAATCATCCAAAATTTTAATTGGTAACTTAAAAAACAAATAATCAAAAATCCCACTGGCCGGCTTATGACCCTTGATTATGGATTGAACTTCATGAGCAGCATGATGCTTCCAAGAATCATCCGTCGGGATCAACAACAACTGTAGCCAAACATCTTCATCCGGCTTAATTCTACCCATTATTTCCAAAAATGAAGCCATGGTATCTTTATATTCTTTGCTTAATTCGTGTTCAAACTCTGGATAGGTTTTTATTGGATAAGCATAAGGTTTTTGTAAAACAAACTCCGTGCCCCATAAATCATATTCGCTAGTATCAAAATCCGGCGATATCCTATGCACATAATCCTCAACCTCAGTAATTTCCGCCTCCGGATACTGGGCATAAACAGCCGCTTCCACCAAATCACGAAAATCAGATTGTGTTCTTATTAAAAATTGAATATAGCCACCCAAAGAAACTATTTCAAAACTAAAATTAGGCGTTGACATACCCTTAAACCACTTTTCATGCCACTTGGGTTTATTGTAAGCCGCCGCCACGGCCGTAAATATTTGTTCTACCGCTTGCGGCGTCTGTTCAGTCATCTTGGGAACATCTATAGCCAACAAATTATAAGTCAAACCATGGTCATACTCATGTTGTTTATTTTGCAGCCAAATTTGAGTAAATCCATGCCAAATCGGCCAAATAAATAAAACCAACCCGCCGTGGCTTATAAACCACCAGGCAAAACTTAAAGGATTGGCAAAATATAGTGAGGTAAAATCCAGCACTAAATCCATGTTAATTTTGATTGAGGTCTGAAGAATTATTTGCTAAATCGTATCGACCATCGGGTAACCTTTTAAATTTCTCCCGATTAGTTAAAGCTAATTGAATAGTACCTTTTTTAACAAAACGCTTTTTTAAAACTTCGGCCACCAATTCTTCTAAAATCAAAGGGCCTTTTTCTTGTAATGTTCTAATTAAAACATCGGCCACCACCCCTGGTTTAAAACCCCACTCTTTAAGAGCATAAATACCTCGACCAACTAAAACATACTTTTTATCCAAAATAAGTTCATTGTGAACCGTCGGCGCATAAGCGGTTTTATTATCGAATTTCTGTTCATTTATCAAACGAACTATTTCCCTAAAATGAAGCGGCCGGCCAGCTCTTTTTAAAACTAAATAAATCTTATCGTTCATTCTTTTCGGCGTAATAGTCTCCCAATGAGACAAACCCCAATCACCAAAAGGATTTTGCTTAACCCGCCGACTCATAGACAAAAGTGACAAAGCCAATTCAGCGCTAGCAATCGGCTGATTTAAAGGATCAGCCAACCCGGCCGATAACAAAGAACTACTTAATTCCTGACTATTAATTGGCTTAGACTGTTGGCTTACTATTTCCTCAGCCTTGTCTATAAGTGTTAACAAATTTTCCTGATTAGCCGTACGTAAACGCCAACCAGTTACAAACTCGGAATTGTCTCCACCTAAAGGAACAACTAAATCCGTCAAAACTTCATTCAACAAAAACTCTATAGCTAAACGAGGCATACCTTTGCCATATTCTGACATCAAAGACTCAAAACGGCTTAAGGGAATAATACCGCCTTCTTTTTCCAAAATTTCTACTATTACTTCTTTAAACAACTTAACTGCCTGACTAGACTTATTACCGGTTCGTAATTTTTGAATAGCCTGCCGTTCTATCTGCCTAACTCTTTCTCTGGTAACCTGAAAACTTTGGCCAATCTTTTCTAAAGTTTCTGGAATTCCACCCTCCAAACCGAATCGTCTGATTAAAACCTGCTTTTCCCTCTCTGACAGCAAGCTTAAAAGCTCTTGCAAAGCATCTTTGGGGTCAAATTGAAGCAAATGACTGACTGATTGCTCTGATATAATTTTATCTAATATAGAAGATTCCTGTTCTTCATTCATAAGTATTGCCAAATAATTCTATTATATGTCTAATATATCATAAAAAATGATATATGTCAACCAATACTTATATTAAACACTCTTTATCATGAAAAAACAACCCTCTTACGCCCAAGGGTTGTTTTTAAACAATTTTATGGCTTATTTTATTTAAATTTGCGGCTAGACCAATTTTGCCAGGTAACCAGTAAAGGTGAAGCCAAAAAAATGGAAGAATAGGTACCAATAGCTATACCAACAGATAAAGCTAAAGCAAAATATTTAATAGTAGAACCGCCAAAAAAGAACAAGGTCAATAAAACCAAAAGGGTTGTTAGTGATGTATTAATAGAACGACTCAAGGTATCGTTAACGCTTTTATTAACAGTCTCTTCAAAATTAATCGACGGATGACGATAAAGATTTTCCCGGGTGCGATCAAAAACAACTATGGTATCATGGACCGAAAAGCCCAACACCGTTAACAAAGCAGAAACAAACATACTGTCTATTTCCACGCCCTTAAAATAACCTAGCGCGGCAAAAACACCCAAAGTAAATAATACATCGTGAGTCAAGGCGATAATAGCGGCTAAACCATATTTCCAAGATGATACTGGTCGGGCCACTTTTCGAAAAGCCCAAGCAATATACATAACTATAAAAATCAAAGACAAAGCAATAGCCCACAAAGCGCCGGATTTTAATTCAGAACCTATAACCGGACCAACCGATTCAAAACGATCCTCCCTAATTTCCCCGCCGCTTAACTTGGATAAATTATCAATCAATTTATTTTTGGTAACTTGATCTACCTCCTTAAAACGCAAAATGGCTTTATCTAGACCACTAGGCTGAATACTTATGTTACCTAAATTAAGTTCATTTAAAGACTGCTGCATGTCGCTTAGAGCCGGCCGAGTATTGGAAAATTGTATTTCCAAAAGGGAGCCTCCAGTAAAATCAATACCAAACCTTAAACCCCAAAACAACAAGGCGGCCAACGAACCAGCCATTAGTAAGGCGGAAAACGAATACCAAATGGTTCTTTTTTGAATTATCTTAATCATATAATATTCCGTTAGTTAGTTTGCTGATTATTAACAACTTTAACACCAAAAGGCCAACGCCAAGTGGTTAAGCGACCCGTGGCGGTTAAACGCAAAAAAGTTCTAGTTACTGTAATAGCCGAAAACATACTGACCATAATACCCAAAGCCAAAGTAACAGCAAAACCCTTAACCAAACTGGACCCGAACCACATTAAAATAACAGCCGTTATTAAACTGGAAATATTAGAATCGCGTATGGAGGTCCAAGCCCTCTTAAAACCTTCCTCAATAGCTTGGTTTAACGCTTTACCGTCTTTAAGCTCTTCTTTTAATCTTTCAAAGATAAGAACATTAGCATCAACGGCCATACCAATAGATAATACAAACCCAGCTATACCAGCCAAAGTCAAAGTCACTGGCCAAATTTTAAAAATGGCAAAAGTTAACAAGGTGTAAACTCCTAAAGCCAATACTGCTAACAAACCAGGCAGACGGTAATACAAAATCATAAACAAAGCCACCAAAGCCAAACCATACAAACCAGCCAATAAGCTTTTTTCCACAGCTACCTTACCTAAACTGGCATCTACATTAGTTTGATTAACCAAAGAAATCGGTACCGGCAAAGCTCCTGAGTTAAGCCGTTGTGCCAGCTGTTTAGCTTCGAGTAAAGTAAAATTACCACTAATTACAGCCTGACCGCCCGTAATAGCCTGCTGCACGGTTGGCACGCTTATTGGCGTACCGTCCAAAAATATAGCCACTGGTTTACCGACGTTGCGTCCGGTTATATCGGCAAATATTTTTTTACCTTCTTCGTTAAAAGTAAGATTAACCTGAGGCACTCCAGTTCGTTGATCAAACTCCACCTGAGACTTAGCTAACTGCTTACCTGATAAACCTGTAGACACCCACTGATCACCAACTGCTAATTCAGCCGCCTGGGTTTTAAATAAAATATGACTGGCACTAATTTCTTCGGCCCCTTGATCAGTTTTTTGGGCACCGGTCTTTTTGATTATATGATAACCAAACTGAGTCTTAACCAACTGATCGGTTATTTGATTAACTGGTAAATTCCAAACCGCTTGTTCAAACTCCGGCACCATTATTCCCTTGCCAAAATAACCTAAATCACCACCACTATCCTTGCTGCCTGGATCTTCGGAAAATTCCTTGGCCAACTTAGCAAAATCTTCACCAGCTTTAACCCGAGTTAAAACTTGCTCCGCCTTAGTTTTAACTTCTTCATTGGCTTTATCAACGGCCGTAACATCAACAGGCGTTTCGGCAGCGCCCTGTTCTTTAAATTCTAAAGTTGGCGTCTCGCCTATTAGTTTAATAGCCTCTTGCACGTCCTTAACGCCTGGCAATTCCACAATTACCCGCCAATTATCACCAACTTTATTGGTCTGAACCACTGGTTCAGCCACACCAAAGTAATTAACCCGGCGTTCTATCACATCTCTAACTCCTTCTAAAGCATCAGCCGCCTCACTATCCGATATACCACTTACATCAGCCTGATAAACCAAATGACTGCCACCCCGCAAATCCA
>JBMORS010000123.1:0-1193 GCA_049319925.1 Patescibacteria group bacterium
ATATTCCTGACAAGCTTCCTTACCTTGGCAGCCGCCCGGGCCTTTGCCTCCAGTTTTGCGTGACAATTCAGCTTCGGCTTTGGAAATAAATCCCGCTACTTCAGCAAATTTAAGACATTCTTCGTTATGGTCGACTTCGGCACAATATTCCTGACAAGCCCGTTTAGTCTGGCAACCGCCTGGGGTTTGTCCACTTTGCAATAGGGGAGCAATTTTTCTAGCTTCTTGTATTTCTTCCTTGTTCATTATTTGCGCTCGCTCGGCAAAATTAAGACAAGCTTCTATATTTTTAGGCTGTTTGCAAAATTGTTCACAAGATTCATTATCCTTACAGCCGCCGGGTAAGTTGGCGCCGTCTTTAAGAGCTGTAACAACTTTTTTAGCCCGTTCTAATTCCAGCCCGTTTAAAGCACCGACTTCTTCGGCAAAAGCCACACAGGACTGCATAGATTCCACATTACCTCGACAAAATTTTTCACAGGACTCTTTATCTTGACAATTACCCGGAGTTTGACCGGCCCTAATTCTGTTTATAGCCTTACGAGCAATGTTTATTTTAGCCGCTGGTAATAAAGATTTATTTTCAGCGTAATTTAAACAAACCAACATATTTTCTTTTTGGTCACAAAAATTACGGCAAGCTTCTTTATCCGCACAATTGCCTAATTCAGCTATAGGATATTTTATCTGACTCATAGCCGACTGATTTAACCCATTTTCTATTGTTTGAGCTTTGACAGTTCCACCTATTAACAAACCCCCAGCCAAGACTGAAATTAAAATAAAAAATTTAGTGTACTTCATATTTTTATAATTAATTAGTCTGACTAAACGGATTAACATAAGACTCATAAGGATTAACTGGTACTTCAAACGGATTAGTTGTTGGTATTTTTTCTTCCATAACTTCAGATGGGGCAACCGGTGCTGGTGTTAGATCAACTGTTTGCTCAGCAACCGGATTATTAGGTTGCCAATAAATAAACCAACAAACGGCTATAATAGCGATTAATAAAGCTACTATTAACAGCCAAATTTCTTTACGCATAGTTTTTTATTTAATTGCTTAGACAAAGTAATTTTAGCACTCCGCAAATTAATAGGCAAACAAAGATTCTTTGAATAATCTTGTCTAATGATGTATTTTTATATTGTATGTCAAAAATAATATCAACCAGTTTTTTGTTACTTTT
>JBMORS010000124.1:0-1192 GCA_049319925.1 Patescibacteria group bacterium
AGAAACAAAGGGGATCAAAGCCATGAAACGCGCTCGTTTGATAGCTAAGGCTAGTTTTCTTTGGTGTTTCATACAGCTACCGGTTCGGCGTCTAGGTAAAATTTTGGCATAGCCGGATAAGAATTTTTGCAAAATCCGTGTATCTTTATAATCAACCTCATTAAGTCCGTTGACGCAAAAATAACAGACGCGCGGTTTGGTAATAGGAGTATTTTTTTTAATCATAGTTTATTAATGGTTTATTAAAACGGTATATCTTCTACATTAACAGTATTGGTTTCGTTTTCTGGTAAGCTTTCCGGAGTTTCTTCTGTTTCCAAGTTGCTGTTATTATTAGCGCCGGCTTTGTCTAACATAATCATGTTATCGGTGATTATTTCGGTGCGCCAATGTTTTAGGCCCTGGGCATCATCCCAAGAACGGGTTTGCAAGCGGCCTTCAATAAAGACTTTAGAGCCTTTTTTTAGATATTGGCCACAGATTTCCGCCAGACGACGCCAGGCCACTACGTTATGATATTCAGTTTTATCCTGTCTTTCGCCGGCCGAGTTAGTCCAGCGTAGGTTAGTGGCTACAGTAAAAGTGGTAACAGCTGTACCTTGAGTAGTGTTTCTGACTTCAGGATCGCGGGTTACATTGCCTATAATCATGGCTTTGTTTAAGTAGTTCATATGATTTACTTTATATAGGCTAAATAAATATTAGCCATTAAAATTTATAGTAAATTATTATTTGACTATTTCTTGTTCCAGTATTTCTTCGATTTTTTTATCTAAATCGTCGAATTGAACAGGGCCGGAAGTAGTTGGAGTTTTGATTTCGGCTGTATTGGTGTCTTCTTTAGCGGGTTCTTTGTCGGCTGCTTCTTTGGCTTGCAATCTCATTAGTTTTTCTTGAAAAGCTTTTTCCCGAGCTAATTGTTCTGGCGATTTAACAGGTTTAGTTATTATTTGGCTACGCAATATTTCAGTTGACATTCTAAACCAGCTATTTATACGATCCAATTTTTCGGCTGGCAAATCAAATTCTACTAAAATATAGCTGCCATGCCTTAGTCCTTTAACGGGGTAGGCCAGCTTTTTTTTACCTAAATTGGTTTCGGTAGTAATCACAGCTCCTTCGTCTTTTAACATAGCCCGGACCTTATCTTCTAGAGCAGTGTCTTCTTCGTTGCCGGCATTGACCGGTAATA
>JBMORS010000125.1:0-1180 GCA_049319925.1 Patescibacteria group bacterium
GATCCCTTCGACGGCACTATCGGCGGCGCACCTGAAGACTTAGCTCCAGCCGATTACAAACAAGTAACCGTTACTGTTAGCTGTCCTAGCTGCCAACCGGCTTTAAATCCGGTTAGTTTAACAACTGCTTTGGCGCCAAAAAATCTGGAATCAACCGGCAACAACGGCGCCTTAATGATTAAAGTAATAAATGCCAGCGGTCAACCAATTAGCGGCGCTTCAGTTCATATAACAAATCCCTTGGTCAGTCCGGCTATTGATTTAACAGATACTACGGACATTCAAGGCAACCTGCTACTGGTGGATGTACCGCCAGCTCAGGAATCTTACCGTATTGTAATTAGTAAAAGTGGATACTCCACTGACCGAACCTACGCACCCGATGATCCAATTGTTATAAACCCTCTTAAACCCGATGCCACAGTAATCGCCCAAGAACTTACTACCATAACCTTTGCTATAGATCTTTTAAGTCAACTTAATATCTCAACTATTAATTCTGTTTGCGGGGCGATAGCCAACATTCCTTTTAATTTAAGTGGTGCTAAACTTATTTCCCAAACACCCGATGTTTATAAATATAATCAAAATCTTACTACCGACGCCAGTGGTCTTAAAACTTTAAGTAATATGGAGTGGGATTCTTATTCAGTCTATCCAACCAGTTCATCTTACGAACTTCGAGGAACTATCCCCCTACTACCTCTTAACTTATCCCCGGCTTCCAACCAAGATTTAAAATTAGTCATGCAAACTGCCACGCCTCATAGTTTTCTAGCCTTAGTTAAAGATGCCAGTACTCAACTACCCTTGTCGGGCGCAGCAGTTAAACTAACCAAAGCCAGTTGGTCCGATACAGTTTTAACCAGCCGTGGCTATCTAACCCAAACCGAATGGAAACAAGGCCCAGGTCAGGAAGATTTTATTAACCCCGAAAAATATTTCAGCGATGATGGCAATATTGCCGTAAGCAATCCAGCTGGGCAAATCAAACTTAAAAAAATTGGCAGTAACTACGCCTCTGATGGCTGGCTAATTTCCTCCACTTTTGATGCTGGAACCGCCGCCAATCCAGCTACTATTTCCTGGCAACCAGGCGACCAACCACCTTTAGCCGGCAGTCAACCTATAAAAATGCAACTGGCCAGCAACAACGACCAAACTACATGGAATTTTGTTG
>JBMORS010000126.1:0-9324 GCA_049319925.1 Patescibacteria group bacterium
TTAGACATTTTATCATTGTGAGCTCTGTATACGCAGAGAAGTGTGGTCGTTTGGATTGTTTCCTCCTTTGCTAAAGCTTTGGCAGACAAGTCGTTAAAGCTCGCAATGACAATGGGCAGAGAGTCTAGCAGCGGCACTATTATTTATAATTCTTAATTCCAACTTCTAGCTTCTACCCACTGTGGATTAGCTGTGTAAGCGATTTTAATTAGTTTGTAAAAAATCGTTTAAAATAATATTTTATTAATATTTTTTGGGCTAAGGTTAGCCAAAATTAACTGTAAATAGTTTTAAAAAACTATTTACCCTCTTGACAGCTTGACAAGGGGATAAGTAACTGATAGAATTTAGCTACTTTAATGACGATTTTTGGCTAGGCCTTGTGGCTTTTAGTACCATGCGTCTACAAGCGTTTTGTCTAACATAATTAATTAATTTAATCTCGTTCCCTAAGTAGACCCTTATTGGAAGGAGATATTTTTTATGTCTGAAAAAAATACCACCCTACCTAATTTGTCCCGTCAGCGTCTGACTTTTACCGAATTGAAAGACGCTATAGCTCTGCCAGATTTGGTGGAAACACAGCGGGCCTCTTATGATTGGTTTTTTAGCGAAGGGCTAAAAGAACTATTCGATGAGATATCACCGATTAAAGATTTTATCGGTCGCGATTTGGAACTTTACTTTTTGGATTATTATTTGGACGAACCCAAGTTTGACGAGGTTACCGCCCGGGCCAAAAATACGACCTACGAATCTCCTTTAAGAGTAAGAGTTAGGCTAGTTAACAAACGAACCGGTGAAATAAAGGAGCAGCAAGTTTATTTGGGTGATTTTCCAGTCATGACACCGCGGGGTACTTTTGTGATAAATGGCATTGAACGCGTGGTGGTTTCCCAGCTTATTCGTTCGGCTGGTGTTTTCTTTACTTCCGAATTTAATCGCGGTCGCAGATATTATGGAGCTAAAATAATTCCTAACCGCGGCGCTTGGTTGGAATTTGAGGTGGATAGCAACAATGTCATTTGGGTAAAAATAGACCGTAAGCGTAAAGTGGCCGCCACCGCCTTACTTAAGGCTTTTGGCTTGTCCGATAATGAAGGTATAAAAGAAACTTTTGCCGGCGTGGATAATCATCCCGAAGTAAATTATATTGCCAGCACTTTAGCCAAAGATACAGCTAAGGACGAAGCCGACGGTTTAATAGAAGTTTATAAAAGAATCAGGCCCGGCGATTTAGCCACAGTAGACAACGCCCGGTCCTTGATACACAACATGTTTTTTAATTTTGCCCGTTATGATTTTGGTCGGGTCGGCCGTTACAAATTAAATCAGCGCTTTGGATTGAAATTGCCAATCGACAAAGAAACTAGAGTTTTAAGATTGGATGATTTGATACTTATAATAAAAGAAATTATTCGCCTTAATAATACGCAAGACGAAGCTGATGATATTGATCATTTGGGTAATCGTCGAGTTAGGGCGGTAGGCGAGCTGGTACAAAATAAATTCCGCGTCGGTTTAGCTAGGTTGGAAAGAATTATTAAAGATAAAATGTCCACTTTGGATATAGCTACTTTAACGCCTAATCAATTGATTAATGCTCGGCCGATTATTGGCGCTATTAAGGAATTTTTTATGTCCTCGCAGCTGTCTCAGTTTATGGACCAAACCAATCCTTTGGCTGAGCTGGAACATAAGCGTAGACTTTCGGCCATGGGTCCGGGCGGACTTTCTAGGGAGCGAGCCGGGTTTGATGTTCGCGACGTTCACCGCACGCACTACGGTAGAATTTGTCCAATTGCCACACCAGAAGGACCAAACATTGGTTTGGTGGGTCATTTGGCTTCTTACGCCAGAATTAATAGTTACGGTTTTATAGAAACTCCTTTTCGCCAAGTGGTACATGATATGCCTAATGACGGTCAGTCAACTGTTGGCGAAAAATTAAGACAAGAGGTAGTTAATGAGTCTGGCAAGACTTTGGCTAAGGCTGGTGAAATAATTACTGCTGATTTGGCTAAAAAATTTAAAGAGGTTAAAACTTTATCTACTGTGGCGGTAGCACCGCGGGTAACTGGAGAAATTGTTTGGTTAGACGCTTTTGAGGAAGAGCGTCATATAACAACCGCCGCTACCACTCCTATTGACGAGCAGGGATATTTTAAGGAAGAGCGGGCCGAAGTCAGGCAGCACGGTCAACCCAAACTGGCTACTTGTGATCAAATAGATTACATGGATGTTTCTTCTCAACAAATTATTTCTATTACCACTTCTTTAATACCTTTTATAGAACACGATGACGCGGTTCGTGCCCTAATGGGTACTAACATGCAACGTCAGGCCGTGCCTTGCATAAAACCGCAAGCACCGGTGGTAGGTACTGGCGTGGAAGCCAAAGCAGCACAAGATTCAGGGCAAGTTATTGTGTCACAAACTGACGGTGAAGTAATTTTGGTCCAGGGCGATAGAATAGAAGTGAAAGATCAAACCGGTAAAGTTCATGTTTATAATTTAGGTAAGTTTGTTCGTTCTAACGCTTCTACCTGCATGAATCAAAAGCCCATAGTTGATAAAGGGCAAAAAGTTGTAACTGGCCAAGCTTTGGCCGACGGCGCGGCCACCGAATTAGGGGAGTTGGCTATTGGTCAGAACGTGGTGGTAGCTTACATACCTTGGGAAGGCGGTAATTACGAAGACGCTGTATTATTGTCGGAACGTTTAGTTAAAGACGATCGTTATACTTCCATTCATATTGAGGATTACACAATTGATGTGCGTGATACTAAGTTGGGTCCCGAAATGGTAACTCGTGATATACCCAATGTAGGTGAAGAAAAATTAAAACACTTGGATGAAGAAGGCGTTATTCGCATCGGCGCCGAGGTTTCTTCGGGTGATATTTTAGTGGGTAAAATTACGCCTAAAGGCGAAACTGAACTTTCTGCCGAAGAAAAATTACTGCGGGCGATTTTTGGTGAAAAAGCCAAAGACGTTCGTGATTCTTCTTTGTACTTGGAGCATGGTGAACACGGCAAGGTGATAGATATTAAAGTTTTTTCCCGCGAAAATGGCGACCGATTATCTTCGGGAGTAATTAAATCTATTCAGGTATCCATTGCTCAGCTTAGAAAAATACAAGTTGGCGACAAAATGGCCGGCCGACACGGTAATAAAGGTGTTATTTCTAAAATAGTACCCGAAGAAGATATGCCGTTTTTGGCTGACGGTACGCCAGTAGATATCATATTAAATCCTTTGGGTGTGGCTTCCCGTATGAACTTGGGACAAATTTTGGAAACTCATTTAGGTCTAGCCGCTCGAAAGTTAAATTACTATGTAGCCTCCCGGCCCTTTAATGGCGTGCCAGAAGGAATTATTAGGCAAGAACTTACCAAAGCTGGTTATCCCGAGGGCGGTAAAATGACTTTGTATCACGGTCGTACTGGCCAGGCTTTTGATGAAGCAGTTACTGTTGGTTTAACTTACATGTTAAAACTTAATCACTTGGTGGAAGATAAAATACACCAGCGCTCCATCGGCCCTTACTCTTTGGTTACCCAGCAGCCACTGGGGGGTAAAGCTCAGTTTGGTGGACAAAGATTCGGCGAAATGGAAGTTTGGGCTTTAGAAGCTTATGGCGCCGCTTATTGTTTGCAAGAAATTTTAACCATTAAATCAGATGATGTACCCGGTCGGTCTAAGGCTTATGAGTCTATTATTAAGGGCGAACCGATAACGCGTCTTAACGTGCCGGAGTCGTTTAATGTTTTGATTCGAGAATTAAAAGGTTTGGCTTTGGATGTGGAGTTGATTAAAGACGGTCAGATAGTGTCGACTGACCCTAAGAAAGAAACAGAACAGCCAGCCGCTTAAATCCTAGATAAATTAAAAATATTATGACATCTATGTTTCCCGAAAAAGAACATTTAGGCGCCAATGATTTTGATTCCATTCGTTTGCGTTTAGCTTCACCAGATCACATTTTAAAATGGTCTTACGGTGAAGTAACCAAGCCGGAAACTATAAATTATCGGACGCAAAAGCCAGAAAAAGACGGTTTGTTTGATGAAAGAATATTTGGACCAACTAAAGATTGGGAGTGTTATTGCGGAAAATATAAAAGAATTCGTTATCGCGGCATTGTTTGTGATAAATGCGGCGTAGAGGTTACTCGGGCCGTAGTCAGGCGTGAAAGATTTGGTCATATAAAATTAGCCAGCCCGGTTTCCCATATTTGGTTTTTGCGCGGCGTGCCTTCTAAAATCGGTTTAAGTTTGGGCTTATCCGTTCAGGATTTGGAAAAGGTTATTTATTTTGCTTCTTTTATAATAACTAAAGTAGATGAACCTAAAAAGCAAGCTTTGCTGGAGCAGGTAACTGGTGAATATAAGGCCAAAAGGAAATCTTTGGAAGCTGATTATCAAAGGCAAATTACTTTAGCGGCTGAAAAATATACTGGTAGTCAGTTGGATCAGGAAAAAAATTCTTTGGAAACAATTAAGAACGAAAAATTAAGCAAGTTAGAACAGGCCTTTGAAACTGCCCGGCGCGAAATCAAAGAATTAAAAGTTTTGCAGATAATTTCTGAAAATCAGTATCAGGATTTATCCTTAAAATACGGACAGGTTTTTGAAGCTTCAATCGGCGCCGAAGCTGTTCATGAATTATTACAAAAAATTGATATTAAGAAAGAAATTGCTGTTTTAGAAGAAGAAGTAGTGGGAGCCGTGGCCATGAAGCAAAAAAAGTTAATTCGACGCTTAAAATTGTTAAAGAGTTTGCAATCGGTGGCTATTCGTCCAGAATGGACTATTTTGAACGTTTTACCGGTAATACCTCCGGACCTAAGACCAATGGTTCAGTTGGACGGCGGCCGTTTTGCCACTTCTGATTTGAATGATTTGTATCGGCGCGTTATTAACCGTAATAATCGCTTAAAACGGTTAATGGATTTGAATGCTCCAGAGGTTATTTGTCGCAATGAAAAACGCATGTTACAGGAAGCGGTGGATGCTCTGCTAGACAACAGCGCTCGGCATGGTAAAACCGTTACCGCTTCTACAGGTCAACGGCGTATGCTTAAATCCATCGCTGATATATTAAAAGGTAAACAAGGTCGTTTTAGACAAAATTTGCTGGGTAAACGTATTGATTATTCTGGTCGTAGTGTTATTGTGGTCGGCCCGACTTTACAATTGCATCAATGTGGTTTGCCTAAGCGCATGGCACTCGAGTTGTTTAAGCCTTTTGTTATTTCTAAACTTATCAGTCGCGAACTGGTGCATAATGTTAGGAGCGCCAATCGTTTTATAGAAGCTGGTAAATCAGAAATTTGGGATATTTTGGAAGAAATTGTAAAGGGTTCTTACGTAATGTTAAATCGCGCCCCGACTTTGCACCGTTTAGGTATTCAGGCCTTCCAGCCAGTTTTAATAGAAGGTAAAGCCATTCAAGTTCATCCTTTGGTTTGTCCGGCTTTTAACGCCGACTTTGATGGCGACCAAATGGCCGTACACGTGCCTTTGACCGAAGAAGCTAAGTGGGAAGCGGCTAATGTTATGTTGTCGTCCAAAAACTTGCTTAAGCCAGCTACTGGTGAGCCGGTAGCCACGCCGTCTAAAGATATAGTTTTGGGTTGTTATTATATGACTAACAAGGAAGAACTTAAAGAGGGCGAAACAATTAAAGAATACAGCAGTTTAGGCGAAGCTATTTTAGCCTATCAGTCGGAAAGAATTTCCTTACAAAAATCTATCAAGGTTCGTTTGGATAAAGGCGATAAAATAGAAACTTGTGTTGGCCGGATTTTATTTAATGAAATTTTGCCAGAAACTTTGCGTTTCTGTAACGAGGTGGTAGATAAGAAAGTTTTGAATAAAATAGTCTCTCAGGCTTTGGCGGAATACGGTTTAGACGAGACGGCTAAATTGTTGGATCGGCTTAAGGTAATGGGTTTTGATTATTTAACCAGATCTGGTTTATCTTGGGGTATGTCTGATTTGCCAGAAGTAAAAGAACGTGGCCTTGTTTATAAAGAAGCTGAAAAGCAGATTGAGGAAATTTATAACCAGTATCAGCAAGGTTTGCTGACCGATGATGAAAGGCATGTTAAGGTAATAGAAATTTGGGCCGAGGTAAAAGATAAAGTAACGGAATTTTCTAGAAAATCTTTACCCAATCATGGTTCAGTTTATTCTATGATTCAATCCGGCGCCCGTGGTTCTTGGGGCCAGATAACTCAGATGATGGGTATGAAAGGTTTGGTAACTAACCCGGCCGGCGACACTATGGAATTGCCGGTTAAGGGTAACTTTAAAGAAGGTTTTGAGGTTTTGGAATACTTTATTTCTACTCATGGCGCCCGTAAAGGTTTAACTGATACCGCTCTTAGAACGGCTAACGCCGGTTATTTGACCAGACGTTTAGTGGATGTGTCTCATGATATTGTGGTGGTAGAAGAAGATTGTGGAGATAAGGAAGGTTTTGCTTTTACTATGAGCGACAGCGAAGATATTGGTGATTCTTTAGGCAAACGAGCTTTAGGACGATTTTTGTCTAGAGATGTTTTGGAAGTGTCTGGTAAAAAGGTTTTGTTAAAGAAGGGTAGTTTAATAACTCAGGCTGATGCCGATTTGATAGATAAAACTGGTGTCAAGGAAATTTATTTGCGTTCGCCGCTATCTTGTCAGACCAGGCGGGGTATTTGTCAAAGGTGTTATGGTTATGATTTAGGTTTTAACTCTTTGGTAGAAATGGGTACGGCGGTTGGTATTATTGCTGCTCAGTCAATTGGTGAGCCTGGTACTCAGTTAACCATGCGTACTTTCCATACGGGCGGTGTAGCTTCGGCTGAGGATATCACTCAAGGTTTGCCTCGAGTGGAAGAGGTGTTTGAGGCTAGACCGGTTAAGCGAGCTGGTTTATTGGCGCCAGGTGATGGTAAGGTAGAGGTTAGTAATAAGGGTCGTCAGAAATTTATAAAAATAACCTTCCACGACGGCGGTCAAGAAGTAATAAATTTGGCTCGTTATGAAGCTCCTAAAATTTTAGTCAAAAAAGGTCAATCTATAACAGCCGGTCAGGAAGTTTTAATAGCTGGCGATCAAGCTGTTAAAGCACAACGAGCTGGATTAGTTAAAGAAATCAGTGCCGATAAGTTAGTAATAAACGTTTCAGCTGAAACCGTGCAAGAATTTGCCGTACCAGGCGGTTTGGCCGTTTGGGTTAAAAATGGAGAATTGGTTCTTAAAGGGCAACAACTAACTGAGGGTAGTTTGAATCTGCAAGAGCTTTATAGTTTGCGCGGTAAAGAAGCTGTGCAACATTATATCTTAAAAGAAATTCAATACATTTATTCTTCGCAAGGTCAGAAACTTAATGATAAACATATTGAGTTAATAGTTCGTCAGATGTTCTCTCGTTTGGTAGTAGTAGAAACGGGTGACAGTGAATTGTTGTCTGGTGAAGTAGTAACGGTTGCTCAATTTGCCGATGCCAATGAACAAATTATGGCTAAAGGCGGGCAGCCGGCTAAAGCGGAATATTTGCTACTAGGTATTACCAAGGCTTCGTTATCAACTGATAGTTTCTTGTCAGCTGCTTCTTTCCAAGAAACCGCCAGGGTGTTAATAGATGCGGCCGTGACTGGTAAGGTAGATAAGCTTAGAGGCTTAAAAGAAAACGTTATTATTGGTCGGTTAATTCCAGCTGGTACTGGTTATGGTCCTAAAGCGGATATGTTATCTGAGGCCATGGCTAAATTGCAAGTTCAAAGAGAGGCGGCAGCTGTTAAGGCGGCCCAGGAGGCAGAGGCTGCTTTACAGGCTAGGATGAAAGAACAGCAGGAATTAGGAGCGGAAGGTTTAACTTTGCAAGTACCGCAAGAACCCGGTGAATAGCAATTAGCCTGTAGCTAATGGTTTATAGATTATAAACGCCTCAGTCTAATTTAGACTGAGGCGTTTAAGTTTTTATATCATCTCGACGCCGCTATCATAGGGCTTGGGTAATCCAAAATGTAAACATCAAAAATCAAAATGACAAACTTAAAATTAAAAAATTTTTACATTTGATTGTTTTAGCAATCATTCTGACGCCGTTACCCTAGAGCTTGGCTTGCGGATGGAAGTTAAACAAGCGTTAAAGCTACCTGTGTTTTGGTGATTTGTATACCTGCCGCTATCCGCAGCTTGGACAGCAGAGCGGAAGTCACACCTAAGACCTGACACTATACCAAAAGATCACAACAGGCGTCAGGTTATCTTAGGTGTGACGAGCACTGTCCAAGCGAGGACTCTAGCGGCGATTCTTTGTGTTACTTTCTTTAAAGAAAGTAACAATCATATATACTTAATTACGTAATTAAATAAGTAATTATAACCACTTCTTTAAAAGAAGTGGTGTAAGAATTGCCACCAGAATTTAAGCCCCTACAGTGCTCGTTGCCTGCCAGGCCAAGGCTATCCTGAAACTACCACAAACACGCCTTGGCTTATCTGTCAGGCAACTTCCGCTCTGTTACCAGGGCTTAAATATGGTGGCAGATTAATTCCTAAACTGCGGGTAGCGGCGAGGATTAAACCTAAAACTCGTTTCCACTAATCAAACCAAATTTTTTAATCAGATCCTCCCCCACTCGCCAAACATCACCCGCTCCCATAGTTATCACCAAATCATTACGTCCTAAACTGGCTGACAAATACTCCACGGCCTTTTCCACAGTAGGCTGATGAATAACTACTTTACTATGATACTGCTTTATCTCCTCCACTAAATCCAAAGAAGAAATACTGCCACTAGTTTCACGGGCCGAAGCGTAAATATCCAAAACTATTACCTCGTCAGCCTCACTAAAGGCCTTGGCAAATTCTTTAAACAAAGCTTGGGTACGGCTAAAAGTATGAGGATGAAAAACCACCCGAATATTTTTATAAGGATAAAAAGCCCGAGCTGCTTTAAGAGTGGCTGCTACTTCTCTGGGATGATGAGCGTAATCATCTACCACTGTCACGCCGTTAGTCAATTTACCTTTTATATCAAATCGACGGACAGTACCTTCAAAACTAAGCAAAGCGTGGCGAATAACTTCTATATCCACTCCCAGGCGCTTAGCCGCCGCTATAGCGGCAATAGCGTTAGCCACATTGTGCCCACCCACCAAACGAAAAGAAAATTCTCCCAAATATTCTTGTCCTTCGTTCAAAGAAAAATACCAGCGCCCTTCCTCCAACCACATCCTAACCATTTTTAAATAACCACTCTTAAGTCCATAAGTAGTTAATTGCTCAGGCTTTAAACCAGCGGCAACTACGGCTTTTTTTA
>JBMORS010000127.1:0-9304 GCA_049319925.1 Patescibacteria group bacterium
GAAACGAGGAATGGCGCCAGCCGCGCTGTTAGTATGAATAGTAGATAACACTAAATGGCCGGTTAAAGCGGCGTTGACGGCAATATCAGCTGTTTCAAAATCTCTTATTTCACCGACCATTACTATGTCTGGGTCTTGTCGTAAAATGGCGCGAAGGCCGCCGGCAAAATCATAACCGCTTTTTTTATCTATTTGGCTTTGATTAATGCCTTTTAGTTTATACTCAATCGGGTCTTCTAAGGTTATTATTTTGCTGGCTGAATTATTAAGCTGATTTAGAACAGCGTAAAGAGTAGTTGTTTTACCACTACCTGTCGGGCCGGTAGTTATAATCATGCCATTGGGCCTTAGAATTTCTTTTTTAAGATCGTCATAAGATCGTCCGATTAGTCCTAATTGATCAAAACCAAGTCCCGCGGCTGAAGATCTAAGTAGACGCATAACAACAGATTCACCATAGGCGGTTGGTATAGTAGAAACACGCACGTCAACTTTGTCAGCTGTTAGATTTATGGTAAAGCGGCCGTCTTGAGGTTGGCTGGTAATATTTATTTTTAGTTTAGATAACAGTTTTAGTCGGGAAATTATTTTTGGCCAGGCGGCAGATTTTAGTTCAGCTACCACGTAAAGAGTGCCATCAATGCGATAGCGAATTATTATTTCGTGTTCGTTGGCCTCTAAGTGAATATCAGAAGCTTTCATAGCCAAAGCGCCGGCTACCATAACAGTAACCAGTTCGGTGGTACTGGCGGCGTTTAATAGACTGTTTAATTTTTTTAAATCTTGTCCGGCTGACAAGTATTTATTTATATCTTGCTCGGTAACAGTTAAACCTGTAGTTACCAGTCTAGCTTTGGGTAAGTTGGCATACTGTTTAATGGCTGTGTCAAAACTGTGTTTAGAAATAATATAAAGTTGGACCCTTCTTTTTAACTGGTCACCTAAATCATTGATTAATTTTTTAACAGCTGGTTGATTAGGGTCATTTAAACAAGCTAGATGGATTTCTTTATCAGATAATAGTATGGGTATAATTTTTAACTGATTAGCTTGTTCTTCGGAAATTACAGACAAAGCTTCCGGCACAATAGGGAAGCCGTGTAAATTAAGGTATTTTAAAGCCAATTGATCAGCTGTCTGTTTAGCTTTATCTTCCAGTTCTTTTAGTTTGAGTTCGGTAATTTTGGCGTTTAATTTATCTTCAGCCTGGCTGTTGTTTAGAGATCGGGATGTGTTGATTGTTTGAGGCATATTTAGTGATAGTGATATTGTAACTTTAGCAAGCGGTTAATTTAAAAACAACCCCCGTTTTGATCGAGGGTTGTTGGTAAAAATAAAGTTAATTCTTTTTTAGCCAGCCAGCCAGACTATTAGGCATGGCTTGACGCCAACGGACTAACTTAGAAGTGACGCTGCCTACCCTTAATCTCCTAAAGAGGAGGGTCCAAGTAACGTATTGGAAAACAGCAAACCACATACCAGCCACCAAGAAGAGCAGGAAAATCGGCAATAATCGGAATAGGGTTATAAAGTTAAAATTGGTTAACAGTACATAAACTTCCAAGGCAATAGTATTAGGCGTTACTAGGAAGATGCCAAAGCCTAGAGCTAGGTTAATAATAAAAAGTAGGGCGGCTGTTTCTAAGGAAACTAGCCAGTTTCTAAAGAACAGATTTAAGCCTTTTTCTAAGGCTGACCACCAGGACTCGTTTTCCAGTACTATATAAATGGCAGCGTAACGCAATACAAAAGATATGATAATAGTTAAAGGTATAGAAATCAGGTAAGAAATAACTAATAGGGCGCCGAAATTCCAGGAATTGTTAGGATTGGCCAGGAAAGAAATTAAGAAAGGCAGATAAGCCACTACTAATAGGAGTGCGGTTATGAACCTGGTTAGAACGTTTAACCAAAAAATTGGCCAGAATTTTTTAATACCGGTTTGGCTAGCTTGAACAAAACTGGTTGATTGTTCGGCATCTAAACTGCCAGCTGCTCTTATTAGGGCGGCTTGGGCTACGGTGATAACCCAAACAGCTAAAAGGAGTAGTGCTAGTACCATGGCAATTAACCAAACGCTAGCTATAGGGGAATTAGTAAAATTAGCTAATAAATTTTGTCCAATTTCTTTTAGTTGGTCGGTGCGCAGAGTTAGTTTTAGTGTTTCTAGAGCACTGGCTTGACTACTTATTTGTTCACGACTTAAGGATAGTACATTATATTCACCGCCATTACCGGCTAGAGCGGCCACAAGACCTAAGGGCCATAACCAGTAATAACGCCATAGAATTTGCCAAGAGCGTTTTAGTATATCACGGTATATTTTCATAAGTTGCCTGCTGGCTAATTAATAAATAGTAGCTTTCTTTATATAAAGAAGTATACAACATTTTGGCAAAACAGTTCTAGGTTCATTATTGGTGGATAATTTTTAGGAGTTATTGTTCATTACCTCTTCAAAGGCTTGTTTTTCCAGGACTTCTTTACTGATTAAGGTATTAGCTAATTTATCCAGTTTAGCTTTATTTTTTTTAATCAAAGATTGAGCCGTTTGGTAGGCAACTTTTAGGAAGCGGCTGACTTCTTCGTCTATAACTTGGGCGACTTTTTCACTGTAGTCTCGTTGCTCGGAAATTTCACGTCCTAGAAAGATTAGTTCTTCTTTAAGACCGAAAGTTCTCGGACCTAATTTATCCGACATACCGTATTCGGTTACTAGTTGACGGGCTAGTTTGGTAGCTTGTTTAAGATCATTTTGGGCACCGGTAGTTACTTCACCGAAAATTTCTTTTTCAGCAGCGTGTCCGCCCATCATAACAGCTAAATCAGCTTCAAACTCGGAACGTTGATGCATATATTTATCTTCCAGAGGTAGTTTTAGAGTGTAACCAGCTGCTCGGCCGCGGGAAATAATAGAAACTTTGTGTACTGGGTCGGCCTTGGGTAAGAGATGGGCCACCAAGGCGTGCCCGGCTTCATGGTAAGCGGTAATTTTTTTCTCTTTAGTGGACAAAATATGACTTTTTCTTTCTGGTCCCATCATAACTTTTTCAATCGATTCTAGACAATCATTTAAGCTGATTTGTTTTCTGTTATAACGGGCGGCCAAGATAGCAGCCTCATTTAGAAGATTGCTAAGATCAGCTCCTGAGAAACCAGGTGTTCTAGCAGCTAAAGTTCTTAAATCTACTTCAGGCAATAAAGGTTTGGCTTTAGCATGAACTTTTAATATTTCTTCCCGATCATTAATATCTGGTGGATCAAGAGTAACGCGCCTATCAAAACGTCCTGGCCGGAGTAGAGCAGGATCTAACACGTCGGGTCTATTAGTGGCGGCCATTACTATAATATTAGTGGTAGGTTCGAAACCATCCATTTCTACCAGTATTTGGTTAAGAGTTTGTTCTCGTTCGTCATGACTGCCACCTAAGCCTGTGCCGCGTTGTCGGCCAACCGCGTCTATTTCATCCACGAACAGTATGCAAGGTGAATTTTTTTTGGCTCGGGCAAATAAATCACGGACACGGGAAGCACCCACACCAACAAACATTTCCACGAATTCTGATCCGGAAATATGAAAAAAGGCTACGTTGGCTTCACCGGCTACGGCTCGGGCTAGTAAAGTTTTACCAGTACCGGGTTGGCCAACCAGTAGAACACCTTTAGGTATTCTGGCTCCTAAATCTAAGAATTTGCCTGGATTTTTTAAAAACTCGACCACTTCCAATAATTCTTGTTTAGCTTCTTTAACACCAGCCACATCTTTAAAAGTGACTTTGGATTTATTATTTTTGAAATTACTTTCTCTGGCTTTTGATTGGCCAAAAGATAGAGCTCGATTATTGGCTCCTTGGATTTGGCGGGACATAAAAATTATAAAGCCGACTAATAACAGTAGGGGGAGTAAAAAAGGCAACAGGCTAGCTAGCCAATAGCTTAAACCAGAAGGTTGTTCAACCGTTATTTTTAATTTTTTTAGTTTACTTGGATCAATTTTGTAATTATCCATTAAAGAAGACAAAGAATCGCTAGATTCTTTTTCGGTTTTTAAAATCTGGCCATCTTGCAACGTCACGGATAATTTATTTCCGGTGATAGTTATACTTTGGGCGGTTTCGTTATCTATAGCGGTTATTATTTGATCTAAACTAACTGAGGTGGAGTTTTGTCGTCCACTATCATACCAGGAAAAAATCGCTGCCAGTAGTAAAAAAGCCAAAAAAAAGACCCCGAAATTTTTTATCATATTTGACATAAATTGATTTAAATTACTATCTGAATTCTTAAAAATTAGTAACTTGAGTATACCTTGTTTTGGCTTAGAGTATCAAGTAATTATTAGCTTAAAAATCCCTTATCCGCCTACTCGGCGGATAAGGGATTTTTGTAACAGTTTAGATTTTTGTTTAGGCTGGATCGGTTTCTGGTATGATTGTTTCGTCAGTTTCTTTTGTTTCTTCCGCCGAAGTTTCTTTGGTTTTATCAGTCTCGGCTTTATCTTCGTTTAAAGCTTTGATAGACAAACCCAGACGATGCTCTTTAGGATCCATGGATATAATTTTAAATTCTCTGGTCTCATCAACCTTAACTATTTCGCTCGGATCTTTAATATTCTTGTTGGACACTTCAGAAACGTGGCAGAGACCGTGTATTTCCGGATCAAGTTCAACAAAAACGCCGAAGGGGTTAAGTTTGATTACTTTACCTTTGACAACGTCGTCTACTTTGTATTTTTCGGCCACTGATTTCCAAGGGTCGTCAATTAAACGTCGGAAAGATAAAGAAATTTTTGACCCATCAATGTTGATTATTTTGGCTTTAACTGGTTTACCAACTTTGACAACTTCTCTAGGGTCGTCGATTCTTTGCCAGGCTAATTCGGAAATATGAACCAGACCTTCCAAACCTTGACCAAACTCTACGAAACAGCCGAAATCAACCACACCGGAAATTTTCCCTTCTATGATATCGCCAACTTGATATTTGTCTAGTTTATCTTTTTGCTTTTCTTCCCAAGCGGCTCTTTCGGAAACTATTAATTTGTCGTTTTCTTCATTGACGGTTATTACTTTTACTTCCATACCTTCGCCAACGAATTTTTTGAGTAATTCTAAAATACGTGATTTATCGCCACCTTCTACTCTGGGATAGTGTTCAACAGCTAGTTGTGATACCGGCAAAAAACCGTCAATTTGGCCTAGTTTGACCATTAGGCCGCCTTTGTTGGCATCAACCACTTTAACTTCGATTACTTGACCGGCTTTTTTAAGGTCTTCTAGGTTATTCCAGGCTTTTTGATGTCCAGCCTGTCTAAAAGATAGTTCCATTTCGCCGTTTTCGTTTTCTAACTCCAATACAGTAGCCGTAACTTGACCGCCGATTTTCAATTCTGAATAGTCGCCCGATTCATCAAATAGTTCCCGGCCTCTTATAACACCAGTAGTAAAGCCTGGTATATCTAATTTAACTTCTCTTTTTCCTAGGGTAATAACTTCGCCTTGTACTAAATCTCCTACTTTAGGAACATTGGCGCCTTCTTGACTATTAAGCAGAGCCTGCATAGCAGAACTAGCTGTATTGTCTGATTTTTTCTGATTAATTTGATTCATAAGTAACAAAAAAACAACCTAACCTAACCCGTAAAATATTTACGCGATAGGTTCCTAAGTCGGTTTAAACTGCCAATTTATTTTGGCTGGTTGCCGATTAAGGACAAATAAAATTTTAAAGCTTTTTAAGCTTAAGTAGTTTAAGCAACTTAAGCTTAAATACTATAGATTAAAATCATATTTTTGGCAAGAGCTAGGCCTTGTCTTGAGGTTTAAATTATGCTATGATTAGGCTGTTATATGGTTATTCAATGGTTAGGGCAATCCTGTTTTAAAATTCAAGCTAAACCGGGACCAGGGCAGGAGGTCACGGTTATTTTTGATCCTTTTGATCCTAAAAAGATTGGTTTGAAATTACCTAAATTAAGTGGGGATATTGTGGCTGTGACTCATGATCATTTAGATCATAATTATACGGAAGGCGTTAGCGGCGATTATTTTTTGATAAACGGTCCGGGTGAGTACGAAGTTAAGGGAGCTTTTTTGTATGGTTTGCCGGCTTGGCATGATAATAAAGAAGGCACGGAACGCGGCCAAGTGACTATCTATCTTTTGGAAGTAGAAGGTCTAACTGTAGTTCATTTGAGTGATTTGGGGCAAGATGAATTAACTAGTCAGCAAATGGAGCATTTGGAAGGAGCAGATGTTTTGCTTTTACCAGTAGGTGGCAATTATACGATTGATGCCAAGCAGGCGGCTAAAATTGTTGGTCAGATTGAGCCAAGAATAATCGTACCGATGCATTATAAGTTGCCAGGTCTTAAGACAGATATTGACGAAGTTGACAAATTCGTTAAAGAAATCGGACTTAAACCAGAAACGGTTGATAAACTTAAAATTGTTAAAAAAGATTTACCGCAAGAAGATTCCAAATTGATTTTATTGACGGTTTAATTTGGCCTGGTTTATGTCTTCAGCTTCTGGTCAAGCAAATAAAATCAAAGACAATGTAAGGAAGTCGGACATAAAAACCAAGGCTTTATTTTTTTTACTGTTAGTTTTAATTGTTGGCCTAGCTATTATTTCTGTAAAATACAGTTGGCAGTTGGCTGATAAAAAAGCCAGTATTGATTTATTTAATTTTATAGAGGAGCGTTTAACCAACTTGTCGTCGTCTTAAATAAAAATTAGTCAAATTTATGACCAGTCAAAAAGAAAAATTACCAATCGCCGTAAGTCAAATGGATAACAACCGATTAATCAGTCAGCCGATAGAAGACGAGATGAAGCAATCCTATTTGGATTATGCTATGTCGGTAATTGTGGCCAGAGCTTTGCCTGATGTTCGTGATGGTTTAAAACCAGTACACCGTCGGATACTTTATGCCATGTGGGATATTGGTCTTAAACCAGGCGCCAAGTTTAGAAAAAGTGCCACGGTAGTCGGTGAAGTTTTAGGTAAATATCATCCACATGGTGATGTGGCGGTTTATGATTCTTTGGTGCGGTTGGCCCAGCCCTTTGCCATGCGGCAGGTACTCGTGGCCGGGCAGGGAAATTTTGGTTCAATTGATGGTGATTCAGCCGCCGCTATGCGTTATACTGAGGCTAAATTAGCATCAATTTCGGAAGAGTTATTGTTGGATATAGAAAAAAACACAGTTAATTTTTTGCCCAATTACGACGGTTCTACCAATGAGCCGCAGGTTTTGCCGGCTCGTCTGCCCAATTTGTTGCTTAACGGTACTATGGGTATTGCCGTTGGTATGGCTACTTCTATTCCGCCTCATAATTTGGGTGAGATTATTAGCGCTATTCAATATTTAATAGAAAAACCAGAAGCGGATTTAGATGATTTGATGACTTTTGTTCAAGGTCCTGATTTTCCGACCGGCGGAGCCATTTTTAATAAAGAGGATATTAAGCAGGCTTATGCCACTGGCAAGGGGTCGGTGGTTATGCGCGCCAAAGCCGATATAGAGGAACTAAAGAGTGGGTTTGCCATAATAGTGACCGAACTGTCTTATCAGGTTAATAAGTCAGAATTGGTAATGAGAATTGCTGAGTTGGTTAAAGATAAAAAGATAGAGGGTATAAAAGATTTACGTGATGAATCAGATAAAGATGGAATTAGAGTGGTAGTGGAATTAAAAAAAGATGCCTATCCTAAAAAGGTTTTAAATCAGCTTTATAAGCACACTGCCCTGCAGACCAGTTTTCATTTTAATATGTTGGCTTTGGTGGATGGGTTGCAGCCTAGGGTTTTAACTTTGAAAACTATTTTAGAAGAATATTTAAAGCACCGTCAGGAAGTGGTTAGGCGCCGGGCTGAGTTTGATTTAAACAAAGCTCAGGACAGAGCTCATATTTTGGAAGGGTTAGTAATGGCACTGGAAGATATAGATAAGATAATTGCCACCATAAAGAAATCTAAAGATAAGGAAGATGCTAAAAAGAATTTGATAGCTAAATTTAAATTATCGGATAAACAGGCGGACGCTATTTTAGAAATGCGGCTACAGCAGTTGGCTAATTTGGAAAGACTGAGAGTAGAAGAAGAATTAAAAGAAAAAAAGAAATTGATCAAAGATTTAAAGGAATTATTAGCCAGCCCTAAAAAAATATTGGGCGTTATCAAGGATGAATTAGCTCAGATAAAGGATAAATATGTTACTGATCGTTTAACTAAGGTTTATGCTGGGGCGGTTGATAAGTTTACTCAAGAAGACTTAATTCCTAATGAGGCTACGGTGGTTATCATCACCAAAGATGGTTATTTAAAACGTTTGGCGCCGGATACTTTTAAAGCTCAGGGTCGGGGCGGCAAGGGTGTAATTGGTTTAACGGCTAAGGAAGAAGATTCAGTGGAACAATTATTTTCTACCACTACGCACGCTGATCTTTTATTCTTTACTACGCGTGGCCGCGTATTTGAACTTAAAGCTTATGATGTACCGGTGGGCTCCCGTACAGCCAAGGGCCAGGCGGTAGTTAATTTTTTGCAATTGGCGCCAGAAGAAAAAGTTTCCGAAGTATTGTCTTTGACTGATTGGGCGGGATATAAATATTTAATAATGGTAACCAGACAAGGCGTAATAAAAAAGGTGGCTATAGACGCTTTTAGTAATGTTCGTCGTTCTGGCTTGATTGCTATTAATTTAAAGTCGGGTGATTCTTTATTATGGGTCAAGCCTTCCACGGGTGAAGATGATATTATGCTGGTTACGGCCAAAGGTCAGTCTATTCGTTTTAAAGAAAAAGGCGTTAGGCCAATGGGTCGTACAGCCGCCGGGGTGAGAGGTATTAGGATAAAGTCGGGTGACGAAGTGACTGGTATGGATTTGATAAACGAAGGCCGACCAGGACCGGATGAACAATTATTAGTGGTTATGGCTAATGGTTATGGTAAACGCACTAAACTTAGAGAATATAAAGTTCAAGGCCGAGGCGGCAGTGGTATCAAGACAGCTAATATTACTAGCAAAACTGGGCAAATTATGTCGGCTTTTGTGGTGAATGCCAAGCGTGAACAGGAAGATTTAATCGTTATGTCAAATAATGGCCAGGTAATACGTTTGGCGCTTAAGGCGGTATCGGTTTTGGGTCGGGCCACCCAAGGGGTAAGAATTATGAGATTTAAAGCTGAAAAAGACCAGGTGGCTAGCGTGGCTTTTGTGTAAAGCTTTTAAATGTTTTTCTAGATTAGATAAACAATAAAGACTGCCGCTGAATTCAGTTGGCAGTTTTTAGTTTGA
>JBMORS010000128.1:0-9289 GCA_049319925.1 Patescibacteria group bacterium
TTTAGGTTTTAATTTTTTTAAATTAAGATTAAATAGATTAAGTATTTTAAGGGGTTCTATTTTGGGAAGTCTAAATTTTTTAAATTTAGACAGAGGTAGAGACAGAGAAAAATTAAAGCGGTAATTTTTTAAATTGCCCCAATATTTTGTTAAAAAACTATTTTGTCTGCCGTATAAAAATATTTTTTTACGGCGTCTTTCTATGTATAGATACACAAGCAGTACTATTATTACTATTGTTATATCTATAAAGAGTAAATCAAATAATGTTTTAGAATCCATTTTTTCTCCAAGGTTTGTTTTTGTAGGCCTATCTTTAAATAAATATGGTTTATTGTCAAGTTAGGTAAGTTATGGTTTAATGTTAGCCTATTTGTTTAAAACCGCTTAAAATGTAAATATGCCTCATCTAGCTGATAATAAAAAAGCTTGGCACGATTATCAAATCCTGGAAAAATTCGAGGCTGGTTTAGTATTGGAAGGGGCGGAGGTAAAATCGATTAAAGCTGGCCGGGTTAATTTACAAGGCGCTTATATAATTCCCAAACAGGGTGAATTATGGATAACCGGTATGAATGTGGCGGCTTACCCGCCGGCTAAAGGTTGGTTGGTTGGTTATGATCCAATTCGCGATCGCAAACTACTTCTTAAATCCAAAGAACTTAATTATTTATTAGGAAAACAGTCAACTAAAGGCTTGACAGTAGTGCCCATTTCTGTTTATACTAGGCACGGGTTTGTTAAATTAGAAATAGCTGTAGCGCGTGGTAAAACGCGCTATGACAAACGGTCGTCTTTAAAGAAAAAAGAAACGGATCGCGAACTAAGGCGTTCTTTAAAAAAATAGTTGATAGTTGTTAGTCTATCGTTCATAGTAAACACTCAGCGCTATTTTGCTATTAGCTATTATTTACTAATAGCCAATGACGGGGGGTGTTTACAATTCGATAGTTATTAAAGGGTATATTAGCAGGTCGAGTGGCGGGTCTCGTAAAAAATCGCATCTTCACAAATGCCAAGTCATTTGTTAGCAATTTCAAGGCGGCTTTTGCCTCTTTGAATTTTGCGCCAGCTTTGGCTTAATTAAGCCTTAGCCGTTTCTTTGGTCTATGTCTGGTAAACCAAAGAAACGTCATTTACCAGACCGATTGTTAAACGTTTGTCTTGCGTTTAACAGTTTGATAATTCAAGGCAATCCAAAAACGAACTTTGGTACCGCTTGATTCGTTTTTGGTATTTAGCGGTACTGAACCTGGAGCCAATATATTATTTTAATAGCTAGACATGGGGTGCAAATCCCCGTCACCTCCACCATGTAAAAATTCAAAAATCAAAAGTCAAATCTCAAAATTACATCTTAAAACTTAAAATAGAACCGATTTTAGTTTTTAATTGTGGTTTTGACTTTTACGTTTTGAGATTTAAGTTTATTTATCATTAATCTATAATAATATTTTAAGACGCAGATCAAATCGGGCTAGACCACAGCGAATCAGGCCCCGTTATCGTATTAACCAATACATTCGCATACCAGAAGTTCAGGTAATAGATGATGACGGCGCTATGTTAGGGGTAATGCCGACTTTTAAGGCTTTGGCCTTGGCTCAGGAGCAGGGGCTTGATTTGGTGGAAGTAAATCCAACTGTCAGGCCGTCTATAGCTAAAATAATGGATTTTGGTCAGTTTCAGTACAAGCAAAGCAAGATTGCTCAGGCTCAAAAAGCCAAAGTTAAAAAAGTTGAAGTAAAAGGTATTAGGTTGTCTTTTAAGATAGGCCAGCATGACAAGGATATGCGTCTAAAGCAGGCTAGAAAGTTTTTGACCGAAGGCCATAAAGTAAAATTAGAAATGGCTTTGCGCGGGCGCGAACGGGCCCATATGGATTTAGCCAGAGATAATATGATGAAGTTTGTTAGCGAGATAGGTGATTACGCGGTTGTGGAAGTACCTTTGTCCAGGATGGGCGGCAGGTTGAATATGCAAATAGGCAAAAGCAAGTCAGCCACAAACAGCACCACTGAAGAGCAAGATTAATTATCAATTCGTTTATAAAAATATATGAAAGTAAAAACACATAAAGCGACAGCCAAGCGTTTTAAAATTACCGGCAAAAAAAAGCTGATGAAGCGAACAGCTGGTCAGGATCATTTTAATGCCCGGGAAACTTCTACTGTTACCAGGCGCAAGCGCCGCGACACGGAGTTAGCCAAAGTTAACGTGCCAGCCGTGCGTAAACTTATTAAGGGTGCCTAATTTTTATTTTTTAAATTAAGTAATATTTATGGCTAGAGTTAAAAGAGGAGTAATGCATGTCAAACGCAGAACTAACCTTCTTAAAAAAACTAAGGGTTATCGTTGGGGTAGAAAGAGTAAAATTAAATTAGCCAAGCCAGCCGTACGTAAGGCCGGTGTTTACGCTTTTGCTCATCGCCGTGACAAAAAAGGCGTACAACGTCGTTTGTGGCAAGTGCAGCTTAATGCCGCTGTTCGTGAATATGGTTTAAGTTATAGTCGGTTTATTGATTTGCTTAAAAAATCCAAAGTTGAACTAGACAGAAAAGTTCTATCACAATTGGCTAATCAATACCCAGAAGTCTTTAAAAAATTAGTAGAAGCGGTTAGCAAGAAGTAGTAGATAATAATAGTTATTGTTAAAAATCTTCCGTCAGTAGGCGGAAGATTTTTGATATATAATAATTGAAAGTTGAATCTAAAATTTAAAAATTAAAAACCACGACCAAAAAGTAGAAGCTGTTTAGTTTTAAGTTTTTGGGATGTAGTTTTTAATTTTAACTTTTGAGTTTTGAGATTTAGTAGTATAATTAGCACATTATGATAAGTGAAATAATTCAAAAGGAATTAGGCAAGGCTTTACAAAAACATTTCCAGCTGGGCGCTTTGGTGGCCGAAGTTACGCCAACTAAAGATTTAAGCCACGGCGATTATACCACTTCGGTAGCTTTAAAGATCGCCAGTCATTGGGGGGTGCCGCCTATTAAAGCGGCTGAGCAGCTAGTAGAAGAATTAAGCGTTTCATCGCCACTTATTAAGGTTGTCGATAAAATTCAAATTGCCGGGCCGGGGTTTATTAATTTTTGGATAAAAGAAAAATTTTTACTTGGTTTATTGCCTGTCATCATTAAAAATCAAAGTCGGGCTTTACTTAAGGGACAAAAAATAATAGTGGAATATTCTTCGCCCAATATAGCCAAACCTATGCATATTGGCCATGTTCGTTCCACTTTTATTGGCCAAGCCTTGTCCAATATCTATCAGGCTTTGGGCGCTAAAGTAATCCGTCTTAATCATTTGGGTGACTGGGGAACTCAGTTTGGTAAGCTACTCTATGCTTATAAATTATGGGGAGACAAAAAAATTATTCAAGCTGAACCGATAAACGAGCTGCTTAAGCTTTACGTGCGTTTTCACGAAGCTATGAAGACTGACCCGGATTTGGAGACTAAAGGCCGTGAAGAATTTTTAAAATTGGAGCAAGGCGACAAAACCAATATTCGTTTATGGAATTGGTTTAAAAAGGAATCTCTTAAGGAGTTTAATAAGATCTACAAGCAACTTAAGGTAAAATTTGATTATTTAACCGGTGAAAGTTTTTACGAACCTTTTTTAAAGTTGGTTGTAAAAGATTTATTAAAAAAGAATTTGGCCATTACTAACGAAGATGGTTCAATAGTGGCTGTTTTAACCGAAGATAGTCTGCCGCCCTGTTTGGTGCAAAAAGGCGATGGGGCTTCGCTTTATGCCACGCGCGATTTGGCAGCCA
This sequence comes from Patescibacteria group bacterium, assembly GCA_049319925.1. GTDB lineage: Bacteria > Patescibacteriota > Patescibacteriia > Veblenbacterales > UBA10138 > JAHITT01. The sequence goes on from JBMORS010000128.1 coordinate 3,782, forward strand.
TTCGGTATCGGGTTAAGACCTTTAAGCCCAACTTGATTGTTTATGTGGTTGGCAACGAACAAACTTTGCATTTTGAACAAGTTTTCGCGCTGGCTAAAAAAGTAGGTTACGCCGGGTTGACTAAATTTAGCCATGTTAAATTTGGTTTAGTGCTAGGGGAAGACGGCCAAAAGTTGGCCACTAGAGAGGGTAAAGTAATAAAATTGGAAGATGTTTTAAGCCAGGCCGTTGTTTTGGCTGAGCAAATAGTGCAAAAAAAGAACCCTAAGTTATCTAAACAGCAAAAGAAAAATATTGCCCGGGTAGTTGGTTTAGGCGCGGTTAAGTATAATGATCTTTCCCAAAACCGCCAAACCGATATTGCTTTTAATTGGCAAAAAATGTTGAGCTTAGAAGGTAACAGCGGACCCTATTTACAATATACTTATGTGAGGTTAAAAAGTATTTTGCGTAAAAGCCGTTTAGCTAAATCTGTTGGTAAGAAGTCGGTTGACAAGGAATATAAGCAGTTGGATGAAAATTTACTCAGAAAATTAACTCAATATCCAGAGGCGATTCACAGGGCAGCCAAAGAACAAGGACCGCATTTGTTGGCTTTGTATTTGTATGAATTAGCCTCGCAAGTTAATTCTTATTATCAGCAGGTGCCGGTTTTGCAGAGCAAGTCCGTTTTTAGAAAAAATCGTTTACAGTTGGTTAAAACCGCGGCGGAAGTTATTAAGCAAGGCTTGTCAATTTTGGGTATTGAGGTGGTGGAAAAAATGTAGGGAATAGAATAATGAATGAAAGCTTAGCTTTTATCCCGCGTCTGCCAACCGGCGGAGCGGGATGATTGCGCAAGGCAACCAGAGAAGTAATGAATTAAATACGTATTTAATTACGTAATTAAATATATGATTGTTACTTTCTTTAAAGAAAGTAACACAAAGAATCGCCGCTAGAGTCCTCGCTTGGCTTATGCTCCATAAGCCAATCTGCGGGTAGCGGCGAAGGTTTGATTTTATTTATAACTATTTAATCTTTATTGCTAATTTTAGCTAAAATAAGTATAATATTGTTATTATGCCCCGTAATACAACTTCATTACTGCTCGCCTAACTACTCGCTTTATTATTTTTATGTTTGATTGTAAAATTTTAATCATTAATAAGTCAGTTGACTACTCTCTCGCAGGAGTAGTTAAATGAAGTTGATATACGGGGTATGTTGAACTTTTCTCAAGTCGAGCAAGAAATTTTAAAGTTTTGGCAGGATAATAATATTTTTAAAAAAACCCTGCAAAAAAACAGCCCTAAGGGCAGTTTTGTTTTTTTTGAAGGTCCACCGACCGCCAACGGCAAGCCGGGGTTACATCATGTTTTAGCCAGATCATTTAAAGATTTGATTCCCCGGTTTAAAACCATGCAAGGTTATTTGGTGGAACGCAAGGCTGGTTGGGATACGCAAGGCCTGCCAGTGGAACTGCAGGTGGAAAAAGAATTAGGATTTAAAGGCAAGCCGGATATAGAAAAATACGGTGTTAAAGAATTTAACGCCAAGTGTAAGGAGGATGTTTGGAAATATCAGGCGGAATGGGAAAAATTAACCACTCGCATGGGTTTTTGGTTGGATTTAGATAACCCTTATGTTACTTACGACAACAGTTACATAGAAAGTTTATGGTGGATTTTACAGCAGGTAGATAAGGCTGGTTATTTATACCAGGATTATAAGGTCGTGCCTCATTGTCCTAGGTGTGGTACCGGACTTTCCAGTCACGAGGTAGCCCAAGGGTATAAGTTGGTTAAGGATAAATCAGTTTATGTTAAATTTCATTTAGTGCCCAATCAAAAATTTGGTAGCAGTGATCAATACTATACTAAAGATTCAGCCTATATATTATCTTGGACCACCACACCTTGGACTTTGCCGGGTAATGTGGCTTTGGCAGTTGGTGAAGATATAAAATATACAGGAGTTAGAATAAAAGACACTAAGGAGCTTTTGATACTAGCTACTGATTTATTAGATAAAGTATTGGGACAAGTTGAGTTTGAAAAAGTTCATGATTATGAAGGTAAAGATTTAGTTGGTCTTGAGTATGAACCGTTGTTTAATATTCCAAGTTTACAAAATGACAAATCCCACCGGGTTTACGCGGCTGATTTTGTAACCACGACCGATGGTACCGGTGTGGTGCATACGGCTGTTATGTACGGTGAAGATGATTTTAATTTAGGCAGCCAAGAAGGTTTACCCAAGCATCATACGGTAGATGATAGCGGTTTATTTACCCAAGAAGTACCTGATTTGGCCGGGCAATTTGTTAAAAAAGATAAAACCGAAGAAAGTATTATTAATTATTTGTCAGATAAAGGATTATTGTTTAAACAAGAATTATACGAGCATGATTATCCTTTTTGCTGGCGTTGTTCTACACCCTTGCTTTATTACGCTAAGCCGTCTTGGTTTATAAAAATGTCAGCTTTGCGGGAAGATTTAAAGCAAGCTAACAATAAGATAAATTGGCAACCCGAGCACATAAAAGATGGTCGCTTTGGTGAGTGGCTAGATGGTATAAAAGACTGGGCTATTTCCCGCGAAAGGTACTGGGGCACGCCATTACCAATTTGGCTGTGCGACAATAAAGGTTGTCAGCATAAAATAGTTATTAGTAGTTTACAGGAACTTGGAGAAAAATCTGGTCAGATTTTGCCTCAAAATTTTGATGTTCATAGGCCTTTTATAGATGAAATCACTTGGTCATGTAAAAAGTGCGGTAGCGGAACCATGAAGCGTGTGCCAGAAGTGGCTGATTGTTGGTTTGATTCTGGCAGTATGCCTTTTGCTCAGTGGGGTTATCCGCATAAACCTAAGAGCGCCGAGGCTTTGTTGAATCATTATCCGGCTGATTTTATTGCTGAGGCGATTGATCAAACGCGTGGTTGGTTTTATACATTATTAGCTGTGGCTACTTTGCTTAAAAAATCAGGCGCGGTAAAAGAATTACCAGAAGATAGTTTAACTCCGCCGTATAAAAATGTTATTTGTTTGGGGCACATCAATGATAAGCGTGGACAAAAGATGTCCAAATCCAAAGGCAATATTGTAGACCCTTGGGAAATGATAGAAAAGTTTGGCGTTGATGCGGTACGTTGGCATTTTTACACTATGAATCAGCCGGGCGAGCCTAAGAATTTTGATCCGCTGGCCGTGGCCGAGGTAATAAAAAAGAATTTTTTAATTCTGCTGAACGTGGTGTCTTTTTATCAATTATATTCAGCTGATGCCTCTTTGCCTAAAATTAAGCCCGAGTCAGATAGTATTTTGGATAAATGGATTTTGGCTTTATTAGAGCAGTTGGTAAATAAAGTTACGGATAATTTGGAAAAGTACGAGGTAACCGAAGCTAGTCGCAGTTTGTCTGTATTTATCAACGAGTTGTCTACTTGGTATGTCCGACGTAGTCGTGACAGGTTTAAGCAAGACGGAACGGATAAACAGTCGGCCGTGACTGTTTTGGGTTATACATTACACCAGCTTATTTTGTTGATGGCGCCTTTTACGCCATTTTTGTCGGAAAATATTTATAAAAAAATAAATGGCGATTTGGAATCAGTTCATTTAGCTGATTGGCCGGTTAGCCGTCAGTTAACTGAAACAGATAATCAGGTTTTGTCACAAATGTCAGGGCTTAGAAAAATTGTGGAAATGGCTTTGGCGGCTCGGGCCGATAAAAAAATAAAAATCCGTCAGCCTTTAGGTAAGCTTACTGTTGTTGGTGTGGATTTGTTGCCTGAATATCATGAAATAATTAAAGATGAAATAAATATTAAAGAAGTAAGTTTTACTCCAGCTGGGGAATTAAAAGTTGATTTGGATGATAATATTACTCCTGAATTGAAAATGGAAGGCTTACAAAGGGAATTTATTAGACAGATTAATGCTTTGCGTAAAAATCTTAAATTGACCATTAATGATTTAGTAGAAATTAAAATTAATTGTTCAGCAGAATTAAAAGAAGCTGTTGGTAAGGCTGATCAGGAATGGTTAAAGCGTTCTGTTTTAGCTAAGACTGTAACTTTTACCGATCAATCTTTGTCAGAGCGGGTAGAAGTTGAAGGACAGATTGTTACCGTGGAAATTAGTAAATAATTTTATTATTAAATATTAATTTTATGGATTTTGAAAAACCAATAAACAATCAGTTAGAAATAAAAGAAGAAGATTCGAAGGATTTAGCTTTACTTAAGCAAGTTAGGAAAGAAAAAAGGTTTTCAGTACCGTATACAGAAGAACAAATAATGGAGATTGATAGAGAGGTAGAAAAAAGGAAAATGTTAAAACAAGGAGCTAGTTTGGTTTTTCAGGAAAATGGTAGCGTTGAGGTAGAGCCAACAGTTGAACAGGTTGAAAAAATTAAACAGGAATGGGCAGACTATGTTAGTAAGATGGAAGCCAGGTACGCTAATGTTACTGACGAATTTATTGAAAAAGAAATAAAAGATTTAGAAAATTTTGACAGAAAAAGATCGGGTGCTTTTGCTCAAATACATAAATCAAGTAATAAATTGGAAAGCAGAAATAATGAACAAATGTTGCGAGCGGCGCTTAAAGAAATATTGGAAAAGAGAAATAATAAAGTTTAAAACCGATCTATAATGTCCACTTATTTAACTTATGGTTTTGTAATCAAAGTCAGACCGTGGCGGGAGCGGGACAGAATATACACAGTTTTGACGGATAAACAGGGCAAGATTAATTTACTAGCCACTGGCAGTCAGAAAATAGTTTCTAAAATGGCTGGACATTTATGGCCCGGTCAAAAAACTTGTTTAATGGTGGCTCCAGGCAAACAATTTGATCACTTGGCTGGCGTTCAGTCGGACAAGGTTTTTTTAAGGCCGCCTTATTATTTACCCAATTTGGTTTTAGTTCAGTCTTTTTTGGAGTTAACTGATGTTTTAACTGAGCCAGGTCAGCCAGATGGATATCTTTTGGAATTACTAGAAAAGTATTTAGATTTGACTAATCTTTTACCGAAACAGATTATAGATTGGCGTCCGGCGGCCAAAGAAATTTTGGCCGGTTATATTTTACGCTTATTAAAGCATCAGGGTTTGGCCGTGGCTTTGAGCCATTGCGATAAATGTAAAAAAGAATTGTTTAGCCCAGCTGTTTATAACTGGAATCAGCATGGTTTTTATCACCAGACTTGTGCTGATCAGTCGCTTAGCAATGTTTTATTGTCGCCAGCTGCTTTAAAAGGTTTGATTGGTCATAATGATTTAGTTAGCCAAGATACTGTCTCCGTCGCTGTTTTGCCTTTTTTACTTAATTATTTAGCTGGTCAAGTTGGGCGGGAAATTGCTACACTAAAAGTGTTAGGTAATTTATTGCGTTATGCCCAGTAACAAAATTTCACCAATGTTCTTTTATACCTATGTTTTACAGAGTTTAAAAGATAATAATAATTACATAGGCTATACTAAGGATTTGGTAAAGAGAGTAAAAGAACATAAATTAGGT
>JBMORS010000129.1:0-1160 GCA_049319925.1 Patescibacteria group bacterium
TAATAACTGTCACCAAATTTATTAAAAGCCAAAACAGAAGAAGCTGAAGCCAAAAAAATTAACCCAAACAAAAGCAACAGGGCGACGGCAACTATAAAAACATAATCAGGTTTGTGGGCGGTTTGTAAAATTTTTTTATTCATACGACCTCAACCAAAACTTTAAATTAACTCTTTAACGGCAACCTTAAACTGCTCTCCCCTGTCAAACTCATGTTTAAATAAACCAAAGCTGGCTGCCCCCGGCGATAGCAGCACTATACCCGAACCAAGTAAAGATCTATTAGCTAATGTCACAGCCTGCTTCATTTGGCTAGCCGCTAAATAAGGATAATTTTTAGGTAAATTATCAACCAATTTATCTGTAGCTGTGCCAGGCAAGGTTATTAAAATCGCCTGACTTTTAACTATTTGTTTAGCCAACTCCTGATAAGGTAAATTTTTATCCTGACCGCCAGCTATTAAAACTACTGGCTGACCCAAAAAAGTCTGTAACGCGGCTACGGTTGCCACTGGCGCTGTGGCTGCCGTATCGTTATAAAATTTTTTACCCCCAAAATTTCTTACCAATTCCAACCTATCATGCAAACCAGTATAACTTTTTAAAACCTTAAGCAAAATTTTATTTGACACACCCATCAAATTGGCGACAACGGCGGCGGCCAAAACATTAGCCAAGTTATGTTGACCTTTAAGTTTTATTTCTTCTACCTTAAATAAACGATTAATTTTTTTGTCACGCCAATATACCCAACCAGCCGACAAATAACAACCCCGCTTAACCGGCCGTCGTAAAGAAAACCAATAAACTTTAGCTTTAGTCTGCTTGGCTAAAGCTCTGGTTCTGGGATTATCATAATTCAAAACCGCTTGATTGTTTTTATTTTGCCAACGAACTATTGCTGCCTTAGCTCGGGCATAATCAGCTAAAGAGTTATAACGGTTTAAATGATCGGGTAAAATGTTAGTTACTACCGCTAGGGGCAACTTTTGCTTGTGCTTATCCATTATCTCCAGTTGCCAGCTGGATAACTCTAGTACTAAACGACTAGCTGGTTTAATTTTTTTTAAAGCTTCAAACAATACCGTATCGCGAATATTGCCAGCCACCAAAGAATCGGGCCAAGTGGCTTTAAAAATTTTCCCTAGCAAACTTACAGT
>JBMORS010000130.1:0-9083 GCA_049319925.1 Patescibacteria group bacterium
CCATATAGATTTCGTAAAGAGGATAAATTGCCAGTAATTTCAATTAGTAAACTCCAAACTCCACAACTTTATTTTGATATTACAAATCATGGTGGTGATATTCTTAATTTGAGAGTACAGATTAAATGGTTACAAGAGAGTATAGCCAAAGAAAGAGAAATGAATAATTTTTTTAACGAAAATGATAATCCTTCTATAACACATTCTCATAAATGTAATTCATTGAGAAAAGGGGAGGTAAAAAAAGTGGATGGGTGTCCAATGTATTCTGATAATGGGGAGATTAAAGTTATTGTTAGCGGTGAAGATATTGATGGGAAGAGATACGAAAAGGAATTAAAACTCAACAATGAAATAAAAGCAGTTAGAATTTAGCGAATTTATTATGAAAAAGTTTGACATCATTTCCATTTTTCCTGAATCCTTAGAGTCTTATTTTAAGGCCAGTATTTTAAAACGGGCTCAAGATAAAAAGCTGATTAAAATATCCAGCTATAATTTAAGGGATTTTACTTTAGATAAGCATCGTAAAGTAGATGATAAGCCCTATGGCGGGGGAGCCGGTATGGTTATGATGGCAGAGCCCATTATCAGAGCTTTAAAAAAAATTAAGGCTTTTAGATCTGGTAAAAAAACCAGAATCATTTTATTAGCCGCTAATGGAAAGCAGTTCACGCAAAAAGACGCTAAGAGATTGGCTGGGTATGATAGATTGGTTTTTATTTGTGGTCGTTATGAAGGCGTGGACGCTCGTGTAGAAAAATTTATCAATGAAAAAATTTCTATTGGACCTTATGTGGTAACCGGCGGCGAATTGCCGGCCGCTATAATTATTGACGCAGTTGCTCGTATGGTGCCTAAGGTAGTTGGTAAGGAAGAGTCTGTAAAAAACGAATCATTTTCAAACACGAGTAGCGAGTCAAGAGAGGCGAGTAGCGAAAAGTATTTAGAGCATCCTCATTACACTAGACCAGACAAATTGATTATTGATAAAAAAGTTTATTCTGTACCCAAGGTTTTACTGCAAGGCAACCATAAATTAATTGATAGGTGGCGTAGTAACAAATCGGCTAAAATAAGGGAAAAGTAGACCTGGGTAAAGCTTGGGGAAAAGGTTTGCTTAGAGTCCTGCCCGACATAGCCTGTAACTGATTAATGATTAAAATTGAGTTTTAAAATACCCTTTGTTCGCACACTAATACTTAAGTACAGTCAGATGGCAGGCAGGCTTGACAAAACCTAGACTCTTTTCTATACTAAACAAGCATTAATAACTAGCCTTTAAAACAACCGCTTAGAAACCCCTTAAAATTTAAGGAGATTTCAGAAAAAACAGTGGTACTTAATCTAAAAGGATTTTGAGTATCTCTGTTTTTTCTACGCCTTAGAAAGCCTAGAAAAAACCTTCTTATTTAAGAAGTGACATTTGTTCTTTGACAAGTGATAGAAAAGCCAAATATAGTCAATTTCCTGTTTACCGGTTTTACCGGTAGGCTAACTGGTCAGCTTAAACTTGGTATCTTTCCAACAAAAGATGCAATTACAAGTTAAGGTTCGTAGCCAGTCTAAATAATTGCGAACTCATAAAGAGCTAATTCAAATTCTTGAATATTTTTCTGAGAGTTTGATCCTGGCTCAGGATGAACGCTGGCGGCGTGTCTTAGGCATGCAAGTCGAACGGTTTATTTTGTTCCGCAAGGAATGGAATAAGTAGTGGCAAACGGGTGCGTAACACCCTGGTAACCTACCCCGAAGTTCAGAACAACTCCGCGAAAGCGGGGCTAATACTGGATGTGGTTCTAAATCTTATGATTTAGAAAGAAAGCAGCAATGCGCTTTGGGAGGGGCCTAGGTTCCATCAGCTTGTTGGTGAGGTAACGGCTCACCAAGGCTACGACGGATAGGGGGCGTGAGAGCGCGACCCCCCTCACTGGGACTGCGACACTGCCCAGACTCCTACGGGAGGCTGCAGTCGAGAATCTTCCCCAATGGACGAAAGTCTGAGGGAGCGACGCCGCGTGCAGGAAGAAGCCCTTCGGGGTGTAAACTGCTTTTCTATAGGAAGAAATTTGACGGTACTATAGGAATAAGGGGCTGCTAACTCTGTGCCAGCAGCAGCGGTAATACAGAGACCCCGAGCGTTATCCGGATTTATTGGGCGTAAAGAGTCTGTAGGCGTTTTGTTAAGTCCTTGGTTAAATCCCACCGCTCAACGGTGGACCAGCTGAGGAAACTAGCAGAATTGAGGTTGGGAGAGGTATGCGGAATTGCCGGTGTAGTAGTAAAATGCGTTAATATCGGCAAGAACACCAAAGGCGAAGGCAGCATACTAGAACACACCTGACGCTGAGAGACGAAAGCGTGGGGAGCGAATGGGATTAGATACCCCAGTAGTCCACGCCGTAAACGATGGATGCTAGGCATTGGCAGTATCGACCCTGTCAGTGTCGTTCAACCAAGTTAACACCTTAAGCATCCCGCCTGGGGAGTACGGCCGCAAGGCTAAAACTCAAAGGAATTGACGGGAACCCGCACAAGCGGTGGAGCATGTGGTTCAATTCGACGATAAGCGAAGAACCTTACCAAGGCTTGACATGCTAGGCGTATGCCGAAGGAAACTTTGGCGGACCGTTAAATCGGATCCTAGCACAGGTGCTGCATGGCTGTCGTCAGCTCGTGTCGTGAGATGTTGGGTTAAGTCCTCCAACGAGCGCAACCCTCATGTTGTGTTAAATATTCACAACAAACTGCCTGGGTTAACCAGGAGGAAGGTGAGGATGACGTCAAGTCAGCATGGCCCTTATGTCTTGGGCTACACACGTGCTACAATGGGGTGCAACAATGGGCCGCGAAATCGCAAGATGAAGCCAATCCCACCAAACCACCCCTCAGTTCGGATTGCAGGCTGCAACTCGCCTGCATGAAGCTGGAATCGCTAGTAAACGCGCGTCAGCCATAGTGCGTTGAATACGTTCTCGGGTTTTGTACACACCGCCCGTCACGTCAAGAGAGTCGGTAATACCCGAATCCATCTGTGATGAGAGAAGGTAGGACCGATGATAGGGACGAAGTCGTAACAAGGCAGCCGTAGCGGAAGCTGTGGCTGGATCACCTCCTTTCTAGGGAGTTTCTCTAGAGTGGGTAGTACACTACCTTAAGCCAATTTAGCAAGGTTTAAGGCGTCGTATTACTCATAATAGGTCGATTCCAATACTTTTACAGTAAAGGAAAGGCCTTTCTATCACTTAGTCAGAGAATAATTAAAATCCGTCTTATTTAGACGGATTTTTTAATTTAGCCTGTTTTTTTGCTATAATAAATATAGTGAATTGGCAAGCCAATTCTACCTCTTGTAAATTCAGAAAGGAGATGACCCCGAATAGCAGAACCGACTTAAGTCGGTTAGCTACGGGGCGAGACGATGATCTAGCAGTCGTCATCTCGTCCTCACTGAAGAATTATTACTATACTTCGTGGAAAGGAGGTGAGATAGATGAAAAAAATGAACGCTTTGGACTGGGTGACAATGATTTTGTTGATTGTCGGCGGTCTAAATTGGGGTTTGGTGGGATTATTTGAATTTGATTTAGTAGCTACTATTTTTGGCGATATGAGTTGGTTGTCTCGCGTTATTTACATCTTGGTTGGTTTATCAGCTGTTTATGTGGCGGTGGTTGGTTGCAAGAAGTGTGATTGTGGCAAACCAGAGGCTCCTAGTCAGCCAATGGGCATGTAAATTAAAAATTTAAATAGACTCCCGACTATTAAGTTTGGGAGTCTATTTATTTACTGTAGCCTCTTGATTATTGGTTAGTATCTTGTTATTATACGAACGCCTTGTTAGCAGATAGTAAATAATGAATAGCTAATAGCCAACGGCTAATTAGCTAAATGTTATATGCTATAGGCTATAAGCTAATTTAAGGGTGTGTAGCTCAGTTTCCGCCAAAGGCGGATCAGCCTCTGGCTGAGGTTAGATTTAGAATTAAGTATTAAAATAAAAAGACATTTAAATTTTAATAATAATTTATGGGTGTGTAGCTCAGTTGGTTAGAGCACTTCACTGATAATGAAGAGGTCCCTGGTTCGAATCCAGGCACACCCACCAACCTTCGCTTGATTAAAGCGAAGGTTGCCCTCCATAGCCTTGGCGAAGGAGGGCTAAGAAAGTTTTGTTCTTTATTCAAATAAGCTTCGGTTGGCTTTAGCCACTTATAGAATAGGCGATGATTTTTTGAAAAGTAGAATAGTTAGTTTAGCTTTTTAGGTAGTTGAATTTTTCGGTGATTGCTATTTTTTAAAGTCGTAAATTTTATCGTCAGCCAGTTAGGCTGTTTTTTTATTTTATCAGGCCATTCTATGGCTAGGATAGTTTGAGGATTGTTTAGATATTCGTCTAAACCGATAGTTTTTATTTCTTGTCCAGATATTCTATAGCAATCAGCGTGAACTAGTTGTTTAATGGTTGGGTGTTTAACTGGATAAACCTTAAACAACACAAAAGTCGGGCTGGTAATAGTATTTTTAATACCCAAACCTTTGGCTAAACCTTTAGCAAAAGTAGTTTTACCACTACCTAAGTTGCCTTGTAGGGCTATTATTTGTTTGCCAGTAAGTTGTTTAGCCAGTTTTTTGGCTAGGGCTATAGTTTGGTTGGGCGATTTGGTTAAGTAAGTTGGCATAAGGCTTATTTTAGCATAAAGGCAGCTAAGACATTAAGTTTGTGTTTATTAGTATTTAGTTTGGTTATTAATTAGATGACTGAATGATTTAAAAGATCAATAAAAAATCTCGCACTGACTATAGGTAGTAAGTGCGAGAAGAAAAGATTATTTAATTTATTTTAATTCGTTTATACAGACTGTTTAGCTGCGCTCTTTTTTAGGACATAGGTTAGGATAGGCGGTGTCAGTAGGGTAGTTAGAATAACCATAATTACTATAATTGAGAATATTTCATCATTTACTACACCTAAAGATTTACCAATAGTGGCGAATATTAGACCGACTTCACCGCGAGGTACCATACCCCAGCCGATTACCCATTTGTTAACTTTACCAGCAGGCAGGGCAGCTGCCAGTTTACCCACAAAAGCCACAGCTGTAATAGCTAAGGCTACCATTAGAACAGGTAGGTTAAACATGGTTTCCAATTTAACCTGCATACCAGTCATGACAAAGAAAATAGGTACTAAAAAGAAAGCTAATGGTTCAATTAAGTCTTCAATATGCCGGTGGGAATGATGTTCTAAAGCTGACAATATTTTATTTTTGGAGTTGTTGTCTATAGTGTCAATTTGTTCTTTAACGTCATCTACTACTTTGTGATCTTTAAAATATTTGAAGTGAACCGGATCTAGCACTAGTCCAGCCGCAAAGGCACCAACAATAGGTGCTAAACCAATAATCTGGGCCAAGTAAGCAAAAATTAAACCAAAAGCTATGACCATGGTGAATTTCATACCGTGACCGGTATTAATTTTGGAGAATAACTTACCTATGGTTGGTGCTAACAATTGGCCGATGACAATAGCGCCAACTAAGAATAGAACTGCTTTGGCGGTTATCCAGGTGATAGTTCCTAAACTAACGGCACCTAAGGTAACAATGGCTGATACCACTGCCAAAATAATAAGCCCTAATACATCATCAATTACAGCCGCGCCTAAAACAATTTGTGCTTCAGCGGTTTTTAAGGCTCCTAGATCTTTAAAAACTCTGGCAGTTATACCGACTGAGGTAGCAGTTAGGGTTGCTCCCAAGAATAAGTAGGCATTAGTGCTTAAGCCGGGTAATATCCAAGGACCTACTAAATAAGTACCTAAAACAAAAGGTACCACTACACCAACAATGGCTACTAAAAAAGCTTTTAGTCCGACTTCCTTCATTTTTTGAATATTGCTTTCCAGGCCAATTTGCAACAGTAGTATGACAACACCGAGTTCAGCTAAAAAGGCAATGATGGGATCGTGTTTAATAGGTTCCAACAGATTAAGTCCAACTAGAGCCAGGTTGCCCAAAATTACACCAACGACCAGTTCACCTAATACTGCTGGTTGGCCGAATTTTTCCACTAAACCGGAAATTTTAGCCGCTATTAAGACAATAGCAATAGACAAAAAAGTTAAGCCAACTTGATGGCCTTCGCCAGATGAAGCCAAAACTTCTGAACCGAAAACAAAACTTAATAATAAAGCGGTTATGAGCCAGCGTTTGTTACTAAGTTTAGACAGATTAGACAGACAAGATGACACAAATGACATAATTGCTCCTTTTAAGTTATTAGTTAAAAATGACTATATAAGTGAAACATATTTTGGTTTTAAGTCAAGGCAGGCCAAAAATTTGGCTACCCTTGTAAGTTTCACCAGTCATCTTAATTTAGTTGGTTATTTTTAAGGTAGGGTTTATTTTTCAGGTTGTAATATTAAAGACGGTTGACATTATTGTCAACCGTCTAAAGTTATTTAAATGGCTTAACGATCGTTTAATTCCGCTAATTCCACAACTCCCAGTTGGCATCTGGCTGCAAGTTAGACCAAGTATTTTTTAATTTGGTTTTGGGCTTAAAATTTACTTGAGCAGCTGCCATAAGTCCGATCATGGCAGCGTTGTCACCGGTAAAGGTTAAATCGGGCAGCCATAATTTAGTTGATAAATGGTCTTTTACCAAAGCTTGTTGTAGGGCAGTACGTAATTGTTTATTGGCTGATACGCCACCAGCTACTATCAAGCTGGGGGTTTGGAATTCCTTAACGGCTTTTATAGTTTTACTGACCAGAACTTCGGTAACTGCTTTTTCAAAAGAGGCACAAATATCAGTTTTATTTTTATTGGATAAAGGAGTTTTAATTTTTTGTATTGAATAAAGCACGGCAGTTTTTAATCCAGCAAAACTAAAATTATAACCAGCTTGTTTAAGCATGGGTCTGGGTAAGTTATAAGCGGTCCAATTACCCAAAGCGGCTAATTTAGAAATTTTGGGGCCGCCTGGGTATTTTAGCCCCAGCATTTTAGCTGTTTTATCAAAAGCTTCGCCAGCAGCGTCATCTAAAGTTTTTCCCAGCAGTTTGTATTTTGTTAAACTAGTCATCAAATAAATCTCAGTGTGCCCGCCAGAAACAACCAAAGCTATGGCTGGCCAGGTAGATTTTTTAAAAGCCTGCTGCCAGGCGGCTGGTTTTAAAAAAGGGCTGACTAAATGTCCAGCAATGTGGTTTACCCCTATCAGGGGTTTTTGCCAAGCCCAACTTAAGGCTGCGGCTGTAGTTGTGCCTACATTTAGGGCGGTAATAAGGCCCGGACCTTGAGTTACAGCCAAAAGATCAATTTGCTCTGGTTTTAAATTGGCTTGTTTTAGAGAAGTTTTTAACAAAGGCAGAATAGTCTGGCCATGTTGGCGGGCAGCTAGTTCCGGTACCACGCCGCCCCAGCGAGCATGTAATTTTATTTGGGAAGAAATGGTTAAAGCGGGCAGGCTTAAGGTTTTTTTATCAACCTGTACCACTGCCCAGGAAGTTTCATCGCAAGATGTTTCCAGTCCCAATACAATCATATTTATAATTTAATTCAATAATAAATCAGACTTTCTTTAGTCTATCAGCTTATGCTCAGACTTGCTATACTGTTTAATGTATTGACTTTTTATTAAAAATAGTATATGATATATTGTTTATTTTATCTTTATAATTTATGAATTTTTTTAGTAAAATAATTTTAACATTTTTGATTATCAGCTTATTTTATCCGGCGGTCGGACTTAAGGCGGCACAACCGGTTTATTTAAGTCAGGTTAGTGTGGAAATAAAAAACCACAACCAGGAAGACAGCACGGCTGTTATTACTTGGTATACTAATCTGCCGGCTCGCGGTCGAGTGGATTACGGTTTAACTGATTCTTATGGTTATTATATAGGTTCCTCTTTATCACCTAGGTTGTATCACGAAATTGTTTTGCCGAATATGAAAAGCGAAACAACTTATCATTTTAAAGTTAGTGCTTCCACGCCGGAAGGTTCTTACATAGAATCTTTTAATCAAACTTTTAAAACCGGAAAATTAAAAGACACTAAGACTCCAGAAGTAGATAAGGTGCGAGCGCTTCATTGGGGGGCGACTTGGGCGGTTATAACTTGGGAAACTAACGAGCCAGCTGATTCAATAGTAGAGTATTCTTTGACTGATGATTTAGCTAAACCTAAAAGAGCCAGTAGTAAAAGTAATGTCAGTCAGCACGAAGTGGTTATAAAAAATTTAAAAAAGAATACAAGATATTTTTATAAAGTTTTATCCAAAGACAAGGATAAAAATCAAGGGTTAAGTGCTATTCGGCAATTTACTACTGCTCAGGATGATACTAACGACCAGGCCAGTTTAGTTATAGATAGGGTTTCGCCTTTGGCCGCGCCTGATCCATTGATAACTCAGAATACGGTAACAGTAAAATGGCATACTAATCGGCCCAGTAAAGGTAGTGTGCAGCTGAGCGCTAAAAAACAAAAAACTCGTAAAGCCACGGAAGATGGTTATTATCAAACTGACCATCAATTGACTGTTTATGAATTAGCCGCTGGTACCACTTATACCATGCGTATTCAAGCTAAGGATGTTTTTGGCAAATCAGTAACGGCTAAAGATTTAATTATCCGTACTTTACCAGAGGGTGGGCTGCCTAATCCGTCTTTTGATAAAGAGCATTGTGCCCGGGATGGTATTTACGGTGGCTATTGTCGTGATTTAGGCGCTGAGCAAAATCAGGCTCAGGATTTAAAATCCCATTTGGATGACGTATTTAATGGCCGCATTCCCGCCTCGGCTTTACGGAATTGGTTTGTTTTGGTTAAGGCTTACGTATATGGCGGTTATCCTTTACAGTCTTTAACCCAAGCGGTTAAATGGGGTGGTAAAACCGTGCACCCTACTATTCCTTGGAGTGTTTGGAAAGAAACAGCTGACTATAAAAATTATATAAACAGGTAATTAGTTGTAGTAATGTTAAATTTTTAATTTGTAATTTTTAATTAATCAACTAATTAAGCATTCATTTGGCTTTTTAACTTATAATTTTAAACCCCGGTATTAGCC
>JBMORS010000131.1:0-1128 GCA_049319925.1 Patescibacteria group bacterium
TTCCACCGCTTTATCAAAATCCGATATTTGTAAACAAATTTCTTTTTGATCTTCTATTCTACCGTTTTTTACTTGCTTGTAACTTAAAGTAATTTTATCAGCCTCATCTCTTACCCTTAACCAAGCGCCTAATTTGGTTTGACCTGGTGGCAAGTTAAAAACCACCCGTTTTTGTAAAAATTCCGGCTTAACCAATAAAGCGCCGGCCTTAATAAGGCGCTGTCTAATGTCTGCCTTATCCACCGGACTAAAAGTAGCCTCGTATTCAATATCCATAACCAACTTAAGTATAACACTAAATTAATAATGATAATCTTTATTTTTTAAAATAGTAACCGCCCGATAAATTTGTTCAATCAATACTACCCGGGCCAGTTCATGAGGCAAAGTCATTTGAGACAAAGCTAGAGTCTGGCTGCCTGGGTATGACAAAATCTCCTTAGCTAAACCTAAAGTCCCACCGATAATAAAAACTAACGGTTGTTGACTGGCCTGTAATTTATCAGCCAACTGCCTAGAATTATATTCCCTACCCCGTTCGTCCAAAATAAAAAAACTACCCTGACTGATTTTTTTTATTTCTTTTAACAACCGCTCGCCTTCCACACGCTTGACCTTGTCTCGATCAACTCGCTCCTTAAAAGATTCGGCTTTCACTTCCCTAACTTCTAGTTGACTATAAGGTCCCAGCCGTTTTGAATATTCCCCAAAGGCTTGATGGTAAAAATCCGTCTTAAGTTTACCCACCGTTAAAATTATTATTTTAAACATACCGTAATTATAAAGCAGTTTGACAAAACCCCCAATTAAAGCTAATAAAGTAACAATAAAACAAACAAACGGAGCTTAACAATGAAAAAGACCAAGGCCGTATTTTTGGCTTTAGTTGGACCAAACGCAGCTGGCAAAACCAGCCTGGCCAAAAATTTAGCCAATCACCTAGGCTGGCTTTATTTAAAATCCCCACCTAAACAATTTTGGCGAGAGAGAAATAACTTAGAAAAAAATGGCAACCCACAGGACAGATACAAATTTTACCTCAAAGTAAACAAACACTTGTCTAATTTAATTCTTAATAAACTAGCCAAAGGCTTTTCTGTCATATTAGACAGATACTATCTTGATACC
>JBMORS010000132.1:0-1125 GCA_049319925.1 Patescibacteria group bacterium
GTATCATAAAAAAAGTTTTGATCTTGCATTGTTCACCCTTTGTTTATCGTTCATCTCCCTTAAATTTTATCATTATCAAACAAAAGAAAAATCCGGCTTGCGCCGGAAAACTTATGGGAGAAATAGGATTTGAGCTTTAATAAGCTGTTTTGATTTATTGTTGGAGGAGGAATCAGGGATATAAGCTAATTTCTAGTAATATCTTGGATTACTCATAATACTTTTAATGATAGCATCTTCGGGGTATTGACCACCTGTGAATGAAGGGCTGCCACCAGCATAAGCGGTTGCGTTGCCGGCACTTGTATAAGCTGCGGAATTAGCTTCAGCCTCTTCTCTGGCGGCTACTGATGGGAATAATGTGTCAGCTGCTTTTTTACCAATCCAGTCACCAGCAATACCTGTACCTACTGCAAGAGCTAAACCTGGAAGGAAGCCGACACCAGTAGCCATTAATGCTAAACCTGCCATCATCCCAGCTACAGAACCAGCACTCTTCAGAAGTTGATGACCAGCACCTTTGAAGTCACCTTTTAGTGCTCTGCAAGCGGCTTTGCCAATACCCCAAAGGCCTGTGCCTACAGCAATAAGTGTGCCCAGTCCAGGTATCTTGCTTCCAGCTTTGCCTACTTTAGTTAAACCCTCAGCTAATTTACCAATGCCAGGAATTTTTGAAACGAGATTACCAATGAAGCCTGAATTTGGTTTTGTTATTACATCTAATAATTTCCAACCAGCTTTATTAGCAACATTATATGTTACAGCATTTAATTTGTGACCTGATTTTTGAAAAACGTCAAAAGCTCTTGTCTTTAAAGTGGTATTAGCAGCGGTTCTAACGGCTGGAGTTTTATCAAATACTTTTTGCAGGAATCTATCGTAGTAACTAATTTTTGCACCGATTCCAGAAAGACCATTAACCATTTTAGCCTCCTAATTATCATCTGGATAAATAACCTAAACCTTGTTTACAAAGACTTTCCGAGTAAGTTGTATTTTTTTGTCTTTGACCAGGTGTCTGGTTACATATTGTTCCTTTCTGATAATTTGGAAATTAAAATGGGTAATTTATCTAATTATATAAAAACAACCAAAAAGCTTTTTTGAACGAATTGTAACTTTTTG
>JBMORS010000133.1:0-8865 GCA_049319925.1 Patescibacteria group bacterium
TCCACCAACCTTAAACTACTAGCGGCGGCAGCTACGAATTTTTTTATTTGATCATATGACCCCGGACCCAAGGTAACATTAATCTGCAAACTATTTACCTTAAAGGGCAAACCTAATTCCTGACTGACATTGCTTTCGGGTCGTCCTCTAACCTGTGCCTCATCGCCACTACCTATAAAATCTATGCTCTGCATAACCAATTCGGCCTCCTTGGCCAAACCCTCAAATTGGGCCAACAAAGTCGGAATATCACGCCCTTTTGGTAAAACCAAATTAATCCTCTCCAATTCGCTATTATTTAAATTTCTATACTGTTCGTTAATTTTTTCTATTTGGTTTATATCTGATTTTATTTTAACCTGGGACGCTGTTATATCATCAGGTGATTCTATGGCTGATAAAGATTTCCACAAAGGACGAACGACTAATAATCCACCGATTAATAATATAGCCGCCGCTAATAAAGGAGCTAAAATATGAACCTTACCGGCCCAGTTATTGGTCTTACTTATGGTTATTTTTGCTGGATGCTTAGTAGCCATAAATATTTTGATTATTCACCAGACGACAAGAAAAAATCGGGTGCTACGACGATAAAAGAAAAACTGACATTGGTAACCTCATCCTCCACTTTTTGTATGCGCAAATTAGTCACTTCAACCTGTTTAACACTTGGACTTTCAGAAAATATTTTAAATTGTTTAGCTACTTGAGTATAATTTGGCGCCAATCCAGCCAAGGTTATCCGTCCGCCACTATCACCAGCAAAACCGGTAAAATAAATATCAGGCACAGTATTTTTCTCTAGCCAACCAAACAGTGGCGCCCAGCTCCCCCTTTTATCTAACATGGCTTGAATAGCCTGAATTTTAGTTTGGAAAAATAAAGAATCCTCGGCTTGACTACGCAAAATTTCCAAATCATTTTGCAGGTTTATTAGTTTACTTTGTTCAATTTCACTTTTATTTTTTAAACTAGTGTTGTAATAAAATAAACCACCAGCCGACAACAAAACTAAAACTACTGACAAAATTGCCGAACCGACCAATAAAGCCCGAGCCCGGGCAATTGGCCCACCCTGCTCATCACTAGGTATTAAATTTACTTCAGGTAAATCAGACTTTTTTTTACTTGAATCAGGTCTTACACCTTTAGATTGGTTTTTTAAAGCTTCGCTTGATTGGTCTAATCCCTTATTATTAACCGGCTCAGTCTTAACATCTTTTGAGACTGATTGATTTTTCGATTGATCAGGCGAGCTACTCAATTCTAAACCAGATCCTTTTACAGCTAAAGGCTTGAGTGGTTGCTTAATCAAATTATCTAAACCAGTTGTTGGCGAAGAATTTTTAAAACGGCCAACTAATTTATGCCAAACCTTATTCCACCAACCTATTTTTTTAAATGTTATCGGACTAACCTCCTTAACGGCAATTTTATTTGGCTGACTAAATTCAACAGCCCGAACCGGCTGCATCTCATTCTTAAAGTGCTGCTTCTTTTCTAAATCCCTTTTGTTATCCGGTAATAAATTTATACTATCTTCGAACATAAATTACTAAATTAACTCACGCATGGCCAGACCAATAGCACTGGCAAACTGCGGACCAATTTCTTGTAAAATAGGCTTCATTTCCATAGGATAACTTATTCTGGCCCAAGGATCTCCTAAATAAACTTTAAGCTGGAATATCTCAGACAAATAATTTTCCAAACCAGGCAAAAAAGATGAACCGCCGGTTAAAATTATTTTATCTATACCCTTAGGTGATTGGCTTTGATAAAGATTAAAAGTATATTTAATCTCATTTATAATCGGCCCAATAGTATTTTCTATAGTTTTAAGTATGCCGCTATTAGTGCCACTAGCTGTTAAACCAATATCGCGCTTAAATTGTTCGGCTCGACGTAAATCAATATTCAAACTCCGGCCAATGGCCTTGGTAATAGTAAAACCACCAACATCAATACTACGACTTAAAATAGGTATACCATTTTCAATAACCGATATATCAGTGGTAACGGCACCAATATCCACTATCATAATTATTTCATTACCACCTCCAACCAAACTTCTTTCCAAGGCAAAAGCTTCCGTTTCTAGACTTAAAAGCTCCAATTCGGCTCGCTTAAATATTTCCAAATAACGCCTAACCACATTTTGTGGAGCGGCCGTCAACAATACTCTAATGTTTTTAGTTTCTTCGCTTGGTTTACCTACCGTATCACTTAGTATTTTCCAATCTAAAATCATTTCTTCCACCGGCAAAGGCACAAACTTCCTAGCCTCCAAACGAACCGCCGCTGATAATTCTTTAGGTGACATGGTAGGCAGGCTTATTACTGAACTAAAAACCGTAAAACTTGGTAAAGCTGAAACTGTTTGCCTACTTTTGGTCCTGGCCCGACGACAAATTTCTTTAAGAGTAGCAACTATCCTTCTGATATCCTCCTCCGAATCAGCTTTGGTAAAATCGGTTGATTCCTCGGCCCGGCCATAAGTTAAAAGACGAGGCGCGTTATTAGGTCCGGCTGTTAATTCCACTAACTTTATGCTAGCCGTGCCAATATCAATCCCTAAAAAAGATTTCTTTTTTCCTAATAAACTATCAAAAATCATAAATATTGAAAATTATCACCTGATCCAGACTAAAAAGTTCTTAAAGTTGGCTTTATTATAGCAGAAAATGGCCTTTATGTCCAAAAATAAATTTAAGGAGTTCTAAGACGCCAAGTTGGTAAGGTAGACAACAAATCCGTAAAGCCGGGCGGCGTATTTATAAGTATGCGTCCGTCGGCTATCACAGACTCAGCTGGCTGACCAGCCGCACTGTAAGTTCTTTTAAATTCAAAACGTTTAGCAATTAAAGCGCCATAAATTTTTAATTGCACGTCACTGGCACCGCTATAAAATACGCCGTTACTTTCAGATGTGCCGGCCACGTAATAAGTACCGACGATTTTAGTAATAGCCGGAGCTACGGTAACATTTCCCAAAACCAACCAACCGACTGAAGCTAAATTTCTGATAGTAGTACCACTTAAAGGAGATTGTTCGTAAGATAAATCCCCGCCCGTAATATTAAGATTGCCATCCACAATAATAAGTCCGGCGCCGCTATTTTGATTTTGAGCGTTTTTAAAAACAATCGGTGCATCAATTGTCAAAGAACCTTTAAAATAATAAACCTGGCCAGCCAAATCCACATTAGTTCCTAAGGCCGCGCTTGATAGTCGCGGATTAATTGCCGTATCAAAAACCTTAACAGTATAACCATAAGCATTGGTTTGACCATCAACCACCGCCTGACCAGCTAAAGTATGAGTTAATTTATAATAATCAAACTCTCCAACTTTAGCCTGACTGCTTTGGGCTGTACCTGGATAAGGCAGATTGCCAAAATTAGGTTGTAAATAATCACTACTGGAAGAAATAAAATTCTGTATTACCCTAGGTTGAGCTTCACTGCCACCACTTAATATCAAATAAGTGGCATTAAAACTGCCGCCTGGCGGAGCGTATTCAGATTTAATATCACCACCTGAATATATATTGCCGCCCTCTACTGACAAATAAGGCTGACCGCAACTGGTTACTAAATCATAACGCAATTGATAACCGGTTTGACCACAACCCTCTGCCCCGAAAACTATTTGATTAGCCGAATCTGGTACCAAGCCTGTCAAAGATATGGCCGGAGAAACTTGGCCGTTGTTTAAACTGCCGGAATAAGAGCTAGGCGCACTAGTCCCCACTTTAGCTTGAGGATTAAGCGTAGTCGGCGACACACAAACACCTTTAAAAAATATAGTGGGCGGACTGTCTACACCTAGAGAACCCGCCGGAATATTAAGATTTAAAACACCACCATTGCTAACTGTGGCATAAGAAGATGAACTGGGATAATAAATCTGCTCCGTATGATTAATGGTAAAAGGCGTTAAACTGCCGCCGACCGACTGGTCTAATCCATCATAAACTTTGACCACTAAATACCAACTGGAACCGACTAAAGCACATTTAGCATCCCAGCTAAAATTACAGCTCCAAGTATTACCCACCTTAGAACAAATTGACGAACTTATATTGTTAGCTATCAAAGTGGCGCCGGTTAAACTTTGCGGCGTAGTATTAATATACAAATCAAAAATTAATTCTTGTGAACCATTCTGATCTGTTACCTGCCAAGCTAAGTCCGCCTCAGCATTTACATAACCCTGACCCGACGGAATCGGATCGACTGTGGCATCGTCCACTATTGGCACGGAGTTAACTGTAAAGGTCCAAACTGGACTCCAAACCGGACGCCCGGGATAAGTGGGCTGGCCTTGTGGAGTATCATCCGAACTAACCTGCCACTGATAAGTAGCGCCCGATTGCAATACCCTGGTCTGCGGCGCCCCATATACCACTGGATTCTGTTGATTAGCTAAAACAGTTAAACTACCGTCTAAATCGTTTGCTATATTAATCGCCTGATTAGGCTGAGAAATATAAACCTTGTATTCCAAGCCATCTGTTAAATCTGTGTCTCCTCCGTCCCAAGATAAATCTGGCGTTAAAGAAGCTAAACCTTCACTGGTCGGCCAGGGGTTACTGGGAACATTAGGTGGATTATTTACCCGATAAGTCGTCTGGCTATGACCATCACCACCGGGATAAGAGCTTTGATTGCCGGCATTATCAATAGCCCGGGCTTGAAAATAATAAGTTGTCTCGGTTACCAAAGTTACCTGAGGGGAACAATCAGTACCAAAAGTAACAGAAGACTGAGCTGGCAGTATACCTATTTTACAATTCGTCCAAGTACCAGCACTACCAGCTTTGTATTGTAAATCCCAACTGGCCACACCGCTGTTAGTTTGAGGTGATAATGGATAATCTAATAAAGAAACAGATGTAAGCCAAGGTCCTCCCTGGACAGTGCCAGGCGAAGAAGCTATAGCTATGGGAATTTGATTATCAAATTGATAAGGATTGGAAGGTCCTAAGGTGGATTGATTTCCTAAAGCATCTTCGGCCCACAAATATAAGGTATGTGAACCTTGGGCCGAAGAAATGATTTGGCCATTAGTATAAACTGTACCAATTGTGCTAGAAGCTGGCGCGTCCCAGTTATATCTAGCCCCAGCCACTCCTTGTGGATCAGTGGCCGTCAAAGTAATAGAGGTGGCTGAAGTTTGCCAACCGCTAGAGCCGTTAGGCGTATAATTGAGAGTCGGCCCAGTGGTTTCAAAAATATAAGTATAAGTTACAACTGCTGATTGATTAGAAGCAGCATCACAAGCAATAACTTTCAAAGTAGTATCAGTGGAAATTGTTGTTGGATTAACAAAAGCTGGCGAAGCACAAGTAGGATCAGCTGGCGGTGTGGCCCCGGAAGTATAACGGACAGTCACACTAGTAGTTGGTGAACCTTGGTCAGACGAGGAACAGCTGACTGATTGATTAGGACCGTAAGTACCAGTACCGGGCACGCAAGTCGGGTTGGCTGGAGCTGTTTTATCTACTATGACAGCGGCTGAATCTGGGCTAGCCGAAGACAGTAAACCAACATTGTCATAAGCGTAAACACGGTAAACATAAGAACCACTAGCTAGCACTGGCGAAGGCGACCAAGAATTAGTTACTGTGCTAATTGGTGAAGCTAAATTAAAAGCGCCACCATTTAATGATTGATAAATATAATAACCAGCCACGCCTGAACCTGCATCAGTAGCAGCTGACCAAGACAAGGTGAAACTACCTGTATTGTTGGGGTTGGGTGAAGCAGCTGGTTGGCCAGGTTGAGTTGGCGACACATTATCAAATTGATAAGGATTAGAAGGCCCTAAGGTGGATTGATTTCCTAAAGCATCTTCGGCCCACAAATATAAGGTATGTGAACCTTGGGCCGAAGAAATAATTTGGCCGTCGCCAAAAGTAGTGCCCACAGTACTAGAAGCTGGAGAATCCCAGTTGTATCTGGCGTTTAATACGCCCTGACCGTCAACCGCCGTCAAAGTAATAGAGGTGGCTGAAGTTTGCCAACCGCTAGAGCCGTTAGGCGTATAATTGAGAGTCGGCCCAGTGGTTTCAAAAATATAAGTATAAGTTACAACTGCTGATTGATTAGAAGCAGCATCACAAGCAATAACTTTCAAAGTAGTATCAGTGGAAATTGTTGTTGGATTAACAAAAGCTGGCGAAGCACAAGTAGGATCAGCTGGCGGTGTGGCCCCGGAAGTATAACGGACAGTCACACTAGTAGTTGGTGAACCTTGGTCAGACGAGGAACAGCTGACTGATTGATTAGGACCGTAAGTACCAGTACCGGGCACGCAAGTCGGGTTGGCTGGAGCTGTTTTATCTACTATGACAGCGGCTGAATCTGGGCTAGCCGAAGACAGTAAACCAACATTGTCATAAGCGTAAACACGGTAAACATAAGAACCACTAGCTAGCACTGGCGAAGGCGACCAAGAATTAGTTACTGTGCTAATTGGTGAAGCTAAATTAAAAGCGCCACCATTTAATGATTGATAAATATAATAACCAGCCACGCCTGAACCTGCATCAGTAGCGGCTGACCAAGACAAAGTGAAGCTACCTGTATTGTTGGGGTTGGGTGAAGCAGCTGGTTGGCCAGAGCTACTAGGATTAGTAGAATCATATTGATAAAGACCTGAACATACAGGACTACTACTCCAATTACCAGCCACATCCCTAGCCCGAACACACAAATTCCAACTACCATTAGTACCCTGCGTAACATCACTACTACAAGGTGTTGTACCTGAACAAGTAAAAGGCGTACTATTAGCCGCTGTGGTACCAGGGTCGCAGCTTGAACCAGTTGTCCAACAATAACGAACATAACTGACACCAGCGGTATCACTGACACTAACGTTAACTGAAATAGAATTAGTGCTCCAAGCTCGACTAGTCGGCACAAAAGTTATATTAGGCGAGGTACCATCAATATTTACCGCCACCGGATCAGAAGCCGAAGATTCATGACCAGCTTCGTCGCGGGCCACTACGTAAATAGTAAATTGGCCACCGCTGTTCCAAGTATGATCAGCCGTACAAGTAGTACCCGAAGCTACCGTACCGCCAGTAGTATCAGCGCCGCCACAAGAAGTACCAGGCAATAGACTACCATCCGCTTGCGGTACCCTGGTACTAGTTAGATCTCCCCATTGAAATTCATAATAAATTCGATCACCTTCTGGATCATTAGCCAACGCCCCTAAAGTACAAGTTGATCCGACTGCCCCGTTAAAATTGACACAAGAATCCGCGGCCAAAACGGTCCTTGGCCGGCTTAACCACCAAGTCCCTATTACAACTATAATTAATAATAACAATTGACCACGTTTCATTATTTAAAAAATTACTATCTTACTATACTCTATACGGCTGGCACTGAATTCCAATTTATCAGCAATATCTTCGCTAGCCAAAACCGAAACCACCTGACCTACTTTCACATTTTCTAAACTTACTGCCCGTCGTTCTATGGTTTCAGGCCTTTTATCACCTAAAGGTTCCTGACTTAAAATTTGTGGAATCCTTATTTCCACAACCGGCGTGGCCTGATTAATCGCGACTTTCAAAATATCCATACCCGAACCTTTTAATTTGGGGGATTCCATAACTAGTTGACTGGTTGTTTTATCAGTTACCAAACCAGTTCGCAAATAAGTGCCTTGTAACCTAATTAAAGGCGCGCCTGATAAATTATCCGGCTGTTCTGGAATAACTTCCGACTTTAACTGTTGTTCTTCCGGCCACAAATTAAAAACGCGAAACGGCTGACTACCAGACATTAATAAAATAACCAAAACCACCAGAGCTGCCAGCCAGTAAATTCCGGCCGGACCCGGCTTTTTTATTTTTCGTCCGGCTAATTTATTTTTTAAAAAATATAAATCCATTAACTCTACTGCGTAACCGGTTTGGCTGGCGCCTTATTATCTACCGTGAAAGTCCAACTTACTTCCCGATTGCTAACCAATCCATTAGAACAAATTAATCTAACCCTATGTAAACCATTTTGCAAGGGTGAAATTTTGCTATAACCCAAAGCCGGCACGGCAAAAGTGTTTAAATCTCTTTGAAAAGAATTGGCAGCTGTACTTTCCAAATAAGAATTATTCATATAAATAGCGCAACCGCTTAAAGCTGTCACACTGTTTATATTAACGCCGATAGTTGGACGCAACTTATTAGTAATACTACCATCGGCTGGTAATTTATTTAATAAAGTTATATCACCGTCATCCAATTGCATATCACCTATCGCCGGAATGCTAGCCGAAGTAATAGAACCGCCACTGTCCGTAGCCACCACCCTGAATCTGTAAGTATTGCCGGTTGATAAAACATAGCTTTGCCCAGCCGCCTGACTGGAACTTATTTGCGACCAACTACCACCACTGTTAGTAGATACTTGGGTAAGGCAAGATGTTAAAGTTGTTCCATTTTGAGCAGTACAAGATGGACTGTAGGTAAAGGCGCTAGTTTGTACCCAGCCGCTACTACTAGGGTTGCCGGACAAGGCAGCGGAACGAACGCCACAAGAAGCCGTGACCACTGTTAAACTGCCGGCGGTTGTGGTATTACCAACTAAGTCCCGGGTTTTAATGGATTTACCATAAGAGGTGCCACAGGTTAACCCACTATCTGTCAAAGAACTGCTTGCTTGCCAAGTACTACCGCCATCAAAACTATAAGGTGAACTATGTAAACCAACCCCGCCGGAATTATCGGTCGGCAAATTAATATTCCAAGTTATGCTAGTCTGAGAAACACCTGAAGTATAGCCCGTGGTCGGATTAGGCGTCGGGGCCAGTGTATCCTTAACACCTGATTGAGCCGAA
>JBMORS010000134.1:0-1115 GCA_049319925.1 Patescibacteria group bacterium
AGCGGCTGGCTATGTTTTGCAATATGGATGATGAGGATATTATTTCTAACCCCGATCTGGATTCGGTGTACGACGTGGCTATAAAGTTTGACGAACAAAAGTTTGCCGACAAGATTTTGAAACGTTTTCGGCTTAAGCCAAAAAAGAACGATCTTAACGATTGGCAGGGTCTGGCGGAACGAGTTAAGACTGTTCATCAAGAACTACCAATCGCCGTGGTGGGCAAATATTTTGCTACTGGTGATTACGTGTTGTCGGATGTTTATGTTTCAGTAATTGAGTCACTTAAACACGCTGGTTGGTATAATGGCGTTAAGCCTAAGCTTATTTGGGTAGATTCAGAAAAAATTGAGCAGGATGGTCCGGCTAAGTACTTAAAAGGCGTAGCTGGTTTGGTAGTGCCGGGCGGTTTTGGCAGCCGCGGTATCGAAGGTATAATCACGGCTATACAATATGCTCGGGAAAATAAAATGCCTTATTTTGGTTTGTGTTACGGTATGCAGCTGGCTACCATAGAAGTGGCTAGAAATTTGGCTGGTTTAAGTAATGCTAATTCCACCGAAATTAATCCTAAAACCAAGCACCCGGTGATACATATTATGCCGGAGCAAGAAAAAAAGCTGTTAAAGCGCGATTATGGCGCTACTATGCGTCTGGGGGCCTGGGACTGTCGTTTGGTTAAAGGCAGTAAGGCTTATGTTTCTTATGGTAAGCCTGATATTTCCGAACGGCATCGTCATCGTTATGAATTTAACAATGCTTATCGGGCAAAATTGGAAAAAGTTGGTTTAACAATTGCCGGTACTTCGCCCGATGGTAAGCTAGTGGAAATTGTGGAACTAAAGGATCATCCTTGGTTTGTGGGTGTGCAATTCCATCCCGAGTTTCAATCGCGGCCTTTGCGTCCGCATCCTTTGTTTAGGGATTTTATAAAAGCCTGTTTGCCTAAATAAATTTTGGTTTAGTTAAGATAAAATATTAAGCAACACCTCAGTCTAATTTAGACTGAGGTGTTTAAGTATTTATATCTGTTTACATTATATCTACTGCCGCCGCTACCCTAGAGCTTGGCTTGCGGATGGAAGTTAAACAAGCGTTAAAGCTACCTGTGTTTT
>JBMORS010000135.1:0-1109 GCA_049319925.1 Patescibacteria group bacterium
ACTGACCCAAACCCCGGGCATTTAAACGAAAATAAGCATGTAAGGGCCGCTTAACTTTCACCTTAGGGGGAACATATATAAAACTGCCGCCCGACCAAACAGCCGAATTTAAGGCCGCTAATTTATTATCCTTGGTTGGCACTACCTGTCCAAAATATTTTTTTACCAACTTAGGGTATTTAGAAATTGCCTGCTCTAAACTTAAAAAAATAACCCCCTGAGCTTTCAAATCTTTATCAAGAGAGTGATAAACCATTTCCGAATCGTACTGAGCCCCGGCCCCGCCTAAAAATTCAGCCTCCAACTTAGGAACTCCCAACCGATCAAAAGTCTTTTTAATTTTACCAGGTACTTTTTGCCAATCATTTTCCGCCACTCCAGCGGAACGAGAATAATAATGTATTTTACCAAAATTAAGCTTGGTTAAATCTGGGCCCCATTTGGGCAAGCTAATTTTTTTAAAAATTTTCAAAGCCTCCAAACGCCGCTTAAGCATCCAAACTGGTTCGCCTTTAAGTTTAGAAATATTTTTAACAACCTTAACCGACAAAGAATCTAAAATTTTTTTTTGGGGTTTTATTTGGTCTACCCACTGACCAAAGGAAATTGATTTCATTTTGGGTTTCATAAATATTTCCTTTGGGTCATTTAAGCTGCCTTAAAGACGCTAACCTTGTTTGCTTTACTAGCCGACCGGCAGCCAAAAAATTAACCTGATCTACCTTAACCTTACGCAATAAATTGAAATGATGTGAAACTATTAAAAAAGCCGTGCCATTTTTATTTAATTGCCTGATTAATTTACTAACCTTTAACAAACTGCCAGCGTCTAGGCCTGAATCTATTTCATCTACTAAAGCCAATTTGGGTTTTACTGCCGCCATTTGTATAACTTCTAATCGTTTTTTTTCACCTCCCGACAAACCATCATTTAAATCCCGTTTTAAAATATCCATTGATCCGATTTGCCTAGCTAAATCAAAAATTTCTTGTCTGGCTTGAGTTAAAGAAATATTCTGATGATTAGCAGAAGCGTGTAATCTTAAAATTTTTATTAAAAATTCCTCAACATTTAAACCAGGTATAGCC
This sequence comes from Patescibacteria group bacterium, assembly GCA_049319925.1. GTDB lineage: Bacteria > Patescibacteriota > Patescibacteriia > Veblenbacterales > UBA10138 > JAHITT01. The sequence continues at coordinate 1,090 of JBMORS010000135.1, forward strand.
ACCGGATTCTGCCAGGCCAT
>JBMORS010000136.1:0-1072 GCA_049319925.1 Patescibacteria group bacterium
CAAATTTTTCTTTATTCATACATAAAATCAACTAATATTGATATTCTACCCTCTAACACCGCTAACCACAACTAGCTCCTAATCTTGACAAGATTTTAAAATTCTCGGTTTACTACTTTAAATAAAAAATAATTCCAAAAACAAAAAGGAGTGCACGATGGAAAACTTAATCGAAAAAGTTAACCGTCAATGTCATGTATTCTTTGGTATTGAGGGCACAAATTTGTTCGTGCAAATAGCTACCAGAGAAAACGAAATAGCCTATGCTGCAGAAACACCTATTGCGGCAGATCCCAGTCCGTCTTATTTAGCAGAAAAATTAGCCGACTTATTTCCTGATAGTTTCAAAAAATCAGGAATAATAGCCCCAAAACAATATTTTGAATGGGATGGACAAAAAATTTTCAACTCGGGCGAAAAAACAATTATTGATTGCCAAACTGTCAAAAATATCTTTCCCAAATTCGGGGCTTTTATATTTTCCTATCTTGCAGAAAATGGAATGGAATAACACAGAAAACGGAAAGTACTAAAAAAATTTGATGCTATGAGTATATACTTATAGCATCTTTTTATTACTTTACTACCCTTATTCCCCACAACTCACACAAAACCCTTGACTTAAGGTGGATATTAATTTATAATAATTTAGCTGTTATAAACAGCTACACTTTTCTCAAGTAATTTACTATTAGATATGGCTCATACAAAAGCAGGCGGCTCTACAGCGCTAGGCCGCGATTCACAAAGTAAACGTTTAGGAGTTAAACTTTTTGCCGGCCAGCAGGCCAAAGCCGGTATGATTTTGGTTCGCCAACGCGGCAGCCGATTTTTCCCAGGTAAGGGTGTTAAAAAAGGCGGCGATGACACTTTGTTTGCCAGCCAAAACGGCGTAGTTAAGTTTTACCAGCGCTGGCGCAAAAGCTTTACTGGTAAGCTAAAACTCGGTCGCTACATCAGCGTGGAATAAAAAATAATTACTCTTGTTGATTTAAAAAACTCCCCTATTACCCAATACGGGAGTTTTTTAATTCTTGCCGCTATCCGCAGCTTATTTAATAAACTGCCACCA
>JBMORS010000137.1:0-1069 GCA_049319925.1 Patescibacteria group bacterium
CTATCGGCTTAGCGATTAGGCCTTAAATTTATGATATCTTTTAACCTTAATTTACTTTCCCCGGCCAGCCAAAAACAGCTTAAACTAGTTTTGTTATACCGTTACGCCAGAATAATTATTTATTTGTTCTTGGCTTTTTCTGCCTTGGCGGCTGGCACAGCCTTTACCGCCCGTTTAATGCTACAAGATAATTTAAACGAACTGCTGACAGCCAGTACAGCCATTAACGAAAGAAATAAAACTCTGGATCGTGACATTGCCAAATTAAACAATCAACTAAAAACCATATCAGAGATTCAACAAGGCTTTGTCAGTTGGTCTAATATTGTTTTAGAGGTATCAGATAATTTACCCCCAGGCATCAGCCTAAACTACTTAAACTTAGAAAAATCCAGCGGTCTAACAATTTACGGCCAAGCCTTAAGCCGTCAAGACTATCTTAATTTTAAGGATAACCTAAGCAAGCTTACTTATTTAAGTAATTTGTCTTCACCCTTATCTAATATTTTAAGCAGTCAAAATATAGCTTTTCAGCTTAACGGCCAACTTAACTTAAGCGAGCGATAATCTTTATGATGCTCAACTCTTATTTATTAAAAAAACCTCATTTAGCGGCTGGCTTAACAGTTGGCTTAGCTGGGCTAACAGCCTTAGCTACGGTTGTCTTGATTATCTGGCCCAACATTCAAACCATCTTTAACCTAAACCAGCAAATTATGGCCGAACGCGAATCTTTGGAAATGCTATATCAGCGCGGCCAAAAAATTCGTCAAACTACTGCCCAGCTGGAAAAAATAAAACCTTCTCTTAGTGACTTGGAAACTATGTTCATAAAGCCGGAAGATGAATTATCCTTTGTAACTACCTTGGAAACAATCGCTCAACAAAATAAAGTTAATCAAAAAATAACCCTACGCCCTAAAGAAGATAAAACAATAAAAAACAAAGACTTAAATTTGCAAATTCAGACTACCGGCCAGTTTAACGATTTACTTGATTATCTAAATGATTTGGAAAAAATGAATTATTACCTAAACCTGGACCTAGTACGCTTTACCAAGCCCGATAA
>JBMORS010000138.1:0-1062 GCA_049319925.1 Patescibacteria group bacterium
ATCGAATTTGGAAAACACCCTACGAATGGCTGCACTACTACAATTTCGAAAGAATACATCTAACCTTAAATGGGTTAACTCCTCAGGAGAAGCTGGAAAGTGTCACCATTAAATGTTGACTATACGTTAACCAGCCTTATAGCGCCATTGACAATCAACCTCAATAAATGTAGTTTGCCCTATGCCAAGCACCTTTGGATAGTTGCTCTTACGCCTTTTAGGCGACAAGAGAGGAAAGTCCGAACACCATAGCGTTCCCGTCTTTAGGGAAGGGTAATTCCTAACAGGAACCGTTTTATCTAACAAGATTTATTTTGTTAGATAAGATAGGACAAGTGCAACAGAGAATAGACCAGCCCTCCGCTTAAAAACGGAGAGTGATGGGTGAAACGGTGAGGTAAAAGCTCACCAGCTTTATTGGCGACAATAAAGGCTAGGCAAACTCTACCCGGTGCAATACCAAATAGGTCCCGCTCCGCCAATTGGCGGACTTGGGACGGGTTGGTAGCTTGAGCTGTTCTGCAAAGAACAGTCTAGATAGATAACTATCGCCTCCGCCTTTGGTGGAGGTACAGAATTCGGCTTATAAAAGATGCTTGGCAACTAAAAACCCACTTAATTAAAATTGAGTGGGTTTTTAAGATCTGTTAGTTTATTAATCTATACCCGCCGCTATCCGCAGCTTAGGAATTAATCTGCCACCATATTTAAGCCCTGGTAACAGAGCGGAAGTTGCCTGACAGATAAGCCAAGGCGTGTTAGTGGTAGATTCGGCATAGCCTTGGCCTGGCAGGCAACGAGCACTGTAGGGGCTTAATTCTGGTGGCGACTCTTGCCATTACTTCTCCTAGAGAAGTAATGGATTAAATACGTATTTAATTACGTAATTAAATATATGATTGTTACTTTCTTTAAAGAAAGTAACACAAAGAATCGCCGCTAGAGTCCTCGCTTGGCTTCTGCTCCATAAGCCAAGCTCTAGGGTAGCGGCGGGTAAACTAAAATATTAAACTCTTTTAATCCTAATTCTATTTTCCAAATTCTAATTCTTGCTTATCCAAA
>JBMORS010000139.1:0-8370 GCA_049319925.1 Patescibacteria group bacterium
AAAATTAAAAGAGGAAAAATTAAAAGAATACTTTTCTAATTTTGAAAATTTTAAAAATAATGGTACTCCCGAGCAGAAGGAGGAATATGATAAACAGAAGCAGGAATATGATGAAGGTTTGAAAAATGCTCTAAAGGAAGCTGGTTTGGATGAGGAGTTATCAGATGATTCCACAGAGAGCGGTCGTAATGCCAACGCTATATTAAAGGCTAAAAAAGATAAGGTTATTAAAGATTGGAATGATAATTTTACTAGAACAGTATTAGCTAAAGAAGGTTCTTTAGATGATGTGATAGAAGCTAAAATTAAGGCTTTGGATGATCAGATTTTAATTAAACAGGGAAAGGATGAGATTACCCAACAAAGAGATAAAAAATTACAGGAGTTTAATGATTTAGAGAATGGCGGTTTGTCTGATAGACAAAAAATGGATAAAGATAGCACCGTAGAAGATTTATTAAGGCGATTAGTACAAATAGAAAAAGATAAAAAACATACACCTAAAGATAGCCCGAAGTTTCAGGAATTGGTTGCTTCTGAACAATTGATTAAGGATGAGATAGGTAAAATTAAGCAGGGTGATGATTATGTCTTAACTGATGATGATAAAAACGATAATAAAGAAAGAAATAAATCATTTATCAGCGCAGCAGAAGTAGAAGTGGCTAAATTACAAGGTTCTTTAATGACTAAACACCAGAAAGAAGAGGCCAAAGAAGAAGCTGAGGAATTAGAAAAAAAGGCCGAACGTTTTCAAGTATCGCCGACTGCTTATTATGCTTCGCGTGATTTTAGACATATGGAACATGAGGAGTATTCCAAATTACCCCAGGAATCAATGGAGTATACCGAGCTTCATGAAATGATAGAAAAAGCCATTAATGACAAAGATGTTTTAAAAATCCATGCTTTATTTAAAAAAGCTGCTAATGATTACAATGACAATGAAATTTGGAATGCTTTTGGTTATGATGGTGGTGCTGAGGGTGTTGAAAAATTCAGGCAAGATATTTTAGAAAAAAAAGCTGGTATGGGCAGGCAGGCTTCTATGGGTTTAATAAGTGAAATAAATTATATAAACGAGGATAAAGGCCATAATAATGTTAGCCGTATGTATGGTGTTAAGGGTGGGGCTTTTTACGCCCGTACTCCTTACGAGCAGGCAGCGGCCGTGGCTACCGAAACTATGAAACGTCCTTTAAGAGCCTTTTTCCAAAACAGCAACCGTTTGGCTTATGGTTACGAAAGTGGTACCGATGGTAAATATCATTTGGACTTGTCGGGTAAGCTGACTATTGCCCAAGGCCAAGATGATTTTGCTTATCGTATTGGCCGAAGAGAAATGAACCAAAGTTTGTTGCATAAATTAATGGAAGATTTGGATTCTTTAAGAGAAATGCAAAGAAAAGGTATTCTTACGGCTAAAGTTAAATTCGCTGATGGTGATGGTAAATCGTATTCTATTGTGGAAGCTTTAGAGAAAATGCACGAAGAAGAGAAGAGGCGTGGTGGAGCTACTAATTTTACTACATTAACCGATCAGGCTCACCGGGTTATTTAGACAATAGCAATTTATGGCAGAAACAAAAATATTAAAACAAGATTTATCCAGCGAATACTTTTTGGGTAATTTAGAAGCGCATTTTAGCAAAAGAGTGTTGCCTTTTAATGATGTGGATGAAGCTTATTGGTTGGTGAAAAATCTAAAGCCTTTTATGAAGGATAAAGATTTTTTGAATGATAATTCAGATATTGCCAAAAGATATCGGAGTCTTTTTTATCGCTGCGAGTTTGTTTGTTTGGATTTACTGCCAGATCAGGAAGTTTTGGATTTGTTTCAGCATCACTTTGCGGAATTTTTTTCCATTTATCAGAATATAGATCTTTGGTCTAGAATAAGGGCTATTTTGTTGGCCAGATATATACTGGAAGACAGAGATTCTTTTAAACAAAAAATTAGAAAAGCTTTAGAGAACAATCAAGAATTGCTGGGGCAGGGTAATATATTTGTGGCTGACGAACAGAAACCGGCTACGATTTCTAACTGGTTGCTTGATTATACCGGTAACGTGGGAACTGGCAAATCAGAATCTTTAAAAAAAGCCGAATATTTAACTAACAGTCTTAACGTTAAGGCTTTAAGCTCTATTAACAGGGAACATTTACGTGAGCTTATAAATTTTTATGAAAAATTAAAAATTTCTTCCTTGTCTCCAGAGGGCTTAGAAGATCCGGTCGGCACGGAAATCGACGGTAAACAGGTAACTTTTCGGGAGGGTAATTTTGAAGAAATCGACCCGGCTATTGCTAAATGGTTAGTAAAATTTAAAGAAGTAGGTCTGATAGAAGAAGATTTACCAGATTCTATTTTAACTGTGGCTGGAGTCAAGCCGGTTTTGTCTGATAAAAAAAGCTCCACAGTTATTAAATCTTCCAAGCCAGCCTTCTTGTTTGATGAGGAAGATGAAAAAGAGGCGGATAAATATAGAAGCACGAATCAAGAATCAAGAATCACGGAAGAAAAATCACTTGAAGAAAGATTGAGGGAGTATGCCAAAGAGGTGGTAATGACCAATAATTTAAGCTTTAAAGATGAAATTAATGCTCGTCGGTTTGAGTTGCTGTTTGTTTCTCGACTTAAGGAGGTTAGGAGCGGTATAGAAGTTAAAGAATCACTAATGAAGCCGGTAGTTAGTGGTGGTTTGGGATTAAGCGAAGTGGTGGCGGAAAAGGTGGCTAGTATAATAGAGTCAGCCAAGAAAAATTTTGAATCGCCAATCGCCAATCGCCAATCGCCAATCGCCAAGAGTTCAAGTGGTAAAAAAGAGATAGATAAATTGATAGCCGCTGAGTTACCAGTGGTATTGCCCAAAAAACCGATTGCTTTGCCATTATCATCTCAATTTAAAGAACCAGTTAAACCGGTTGTTAATAAAATTCAGCCGCAAGTTAAGCCAGTTAAGGACGCGGTTAAAGAAAAATTATCTGACACAGAAATTGACCGACAAAAAGTTTTGCAAGAATTGGCTAGAACAGCCGCGGCCGCTGCTGTATCTAAGACAGTTAGTCTGCCGCAGGATAAGACTAAACCAGTTTTTCAGCCCAAACCCAAACCACAGTTAAATGATGTTAGGGCGCCGTCTAAAACTTTAGGGCCTTTAGATGAATTAAGAGTTTTAAACTTAGTGGATTTTAGGCGTTTAGCGCCTAAACCAATCGAGGCTTTGCGGAAAATACAAGGTAAAATAGAATTGATTGGTGAAACTTCCATTGGTAAAAGAATCGAGGCTATACGTTCTTGGCAGTCGTCTGAAGTTTATCGTAATTATTTATCTTTAGGCAGGTTAAGTATTGAACAGGGCAAGCCCGTCAGCCAGATTATTGCTGAGCAATCTCAAAACGGTCAACCTTGTTTAAACGAGGAAGAATTTCAATCCATAGTTGACCTTAATGAAAAATTGAGGTTTTAGTAAGAGTAAGAGGTTTGAGTAAGAGTTATATAGGAAGGAGGGACAAAATGTTTAAATTTGAAACTTTAGAAGTATGGAAAAAGTCACAAAAATTATGCAATGATATATTAGAAGATATTAAAGTATTTCCTGTAGAATATAGATATACAATAGGTAATAATTTAATCAGAGCAGCTATTTCAGTATCTAATAATATAGCAGAGGGCAGTGGTAGAAAGGGAAATAAGGAAGCTAATAATTTTTATAACATTGCTAAGGGTTCTGTTTACGAGGTGGTGAATGTATTTACGATTCTATTTAATAAGGATTTAATTAAACAAAATAGATTTAAACAAATTTATCAACAAAGTGAAGAAATTTCAAAAATGCTTACAGGTTTAATGAAAAATAGTTAATTTGTCTCTTACTCTTACTCTCGCTCTTACTTATTATGAAACAATTTGTCGTGCCACAATTTATAGATGTAGAAGATAAAATTTTCGGCCCTATAACCAGCCGGCAGTTTATTATTTTGATGATCGGCGGTTTTTTACTGTTTGCTGAATTTAAATTGTTTGATTTTGCTTTATTTCTTTTGCTGGGTATTATAACGGCTGGTTTATCCGTTATATTTGCCTTTGTTAAAGTCAACGGTATGCCAGTTCATTATTTTTTGTTGAATTTATTTCAGGGTTTTAAGCAGCCTAAAGAACGTATTTGGCGAAAGATAATAAATGAGGAAGATTTAAAAAAGGCTATTAAACAGCCGGTTATAGCTAAGCCCAAAGATAATAATTTAGGTAAACAGCCTATTAGCCAATCAAGGTTGCAGGAACTCGTTTTAACTGTGGATACTGGCGGCTCTTATAATCCCGAGGAGAATATTAATCAACAATAATTTATGGCTTCAAACAAAGAATTAACAGGCAAAAAATCGCAACTGACTTCCACTGTGTCCCATTTGGATATTCAGGAAATCAGAGAGGGAACCGTGGTGTTAAAAGACGGTACGCTTAGAGCAGTACTTTTATGTTCGTCTGTTAATTTTGTTTTAAAAAGTGAGCAGGAACAGGAGGCCATTATTCAAGGATACGTTCAATTTTTAAATTCCTTGGAGTTTCCTTTGCAAATCGTTATTCAGTCGCGCCAGCTAAACATAGAGGGGTATTTGGAAAAGTTAAATGGCTTATTAAAGCAACAGACTAATGAGTTATTACGCGTGCAAATGGGCGATTATATTAATTATATTAGAGAGCTAGTAGGATTGGGAGATATTATGACTAAGCGTTTTTATGTGGTAGTGCCTTATAATCCAGGTGCTGATAAAAGTCGTGGTTTTTGGCAAAGATTAATGTCGGTTTTTTCAGCCGCCCGAGCTATTCAATTATCCAGAGAAAAATTCGTCCGTTATTTAGAAGCTCTGGAACAAAGAGTCTATTCCGTAACCAGTGGATTGTCTTCGCTGGGTCTTAAGAGTGTTCGTTTAGATACCCAAGGTCTGGTGGAGCTTTATTATACTAGTTATAATCCAGAACTCAGTCAGCAACAAAAGTTAGCGAATGTTGATAAACTAGAAGTGGAAGCGGATTAAAGTGTATTATAATTTTGATATTTAAATTTTGATTTTACTAAGATGGCTATTTCTATAAAAAAAGCAGAAAAAGAATTGCAGGATCAGGATAACCTTAGGTCAACTAGCCCAGTTTTGCCAGCCTCTTCGGAAAAGGAATTAATTGAAGCGGAGAGGGTTTTACGTGAAGGCTCGGTTAAAATAAATGAGTTCATCGCTCCGGCGTCTTTTAAGGTAACCCCTGATCACGTAGAACTTAACGGTCGGTTTGTCCGGACTATTTTTGTAATGGCTTATCCTAGATACATATCTTTAGGTTGGTTTGTACCGGTAGTTAATCTCAATGTTACTTTGGACGTTGGTATGTATTTTTATATGATACCTTCTGAGATTATTTTAAAGCAGTTAAGAAATAAAGTCGGCGCTTTGGAAGCGCAAATGATGGCTGATCGGGAAAAAGGCGCGCCGAGGGATCCAGTTAGGGAGACGGCTTTAAGAGATATAGAGGAGTTACGGGATAATTTAACCCAAGGATCAGAAAGGTTTTTTCAGTTCGCTTTGTACGTAACTTTATACGCGCCGACACTTAAGGAATTGGATAAAATAACTCAACAGGTGGAAGGTCTGTTTGGTTCCAAATTGGTTTATTCGCGGCGGGCTTTATGGCAAGCTGAACAAGGCTTTAATTCAACCCTGCCCTTAGGTAACGATGAATTGCAGGTTTATTTCAACATGAATTCTTCGCCAGTGGCTTCGTCATTTCCTTTTATGTCCGCCGAGTTAACCAGCGATGACGGAATATTATATGGTATCAATCGGCATAATAATTCTTTAATTTTATTTGACCGTTTTAGTTTACAAAATGCTAATTCAGTAGTATTTGCCACTTCGGGCGCGGGTAAAAGTTATGCCGTGAAACTGGAGGTGTTAAGGTCTTTAATGATGGGTACTGATGTTATTATTATAGATCCGGAAATGGAATATAAACATTTGTCAGCCGCTGTGGGCGGTAGTTATGTTAATATTTCTCTTAATTCGGAAGCTAAAATTAATCCTTTTGATTTACCCCGGCCAGTCGGAGATGTTAAAGCTGGCGATATTATACGTTCGGCTGTTATAACTTTAAAGGGTTTAATGCGGTTAATGTTGGGTAATTTAACGCACCAAGAAGATTCTTTAGTAGACCGGGCATTACTCGAAACTTACGCTAAAAAAGATATTACAGCTTCGTCGGATTTGTCTCAGGTCGAGCCGCCTATTATGTCTGATTTTCAAGAAGTTTTAGCTGGTATGGAAGGCGGCGAAAGTTTGGTTCTAAGGCTTAAAAAATATACCGATGGTACGTTTGCGGGTTTATTTAACAGTCCGACCACGGTGGATATGGGCAATCAATTGGTGGTATTTTCAGTTAGGGATTTAGAAGACGAATTAAGGCCGATTGCCATTTATACCATAGTTAATTACATTTGGAACGTAGTTCGTTCACAAATGAAAAAGCGTGTTTTGGTAATAGATGAGGCTTGGTGGCTAATGCAAAACGAAGACAGCGCTAAGTTTATTTTTGCTCTAGTTAAACGTTGTCGTAAATATTATTTGGGTGTTACTACTATTACTCAAGATGTTAACGACTTTTTGAATTCGCCTTATGGCCAGGCCATAGTGACTAACTCTTCTTTGCAATTGTTGTTAAAGCAGTCGCCGGCCGCCATAGATAAAATAGCTGCCACCTTTTTGTTGACCGAAGGGGAAAAATATTTGCTTTTGGAATGTGGCGTGGGTGAAGGTATATTTTTTGCCGGTGCCAAGCACGCTGCCATTAAAATAGTGGCTTCTTATACTGAAGATCAATTGATAACTTCTGATCCCAGGCAACTTTTGGAAATAGAACAGGCTAAAAAAGATTTTGAGCAAAGCTTGCAGGAACCAGAGATAGGCTAGTTAATATCTAATTCCTAATTATTAATTATTTAATTAATACCAAATGACAAATATCAAATTGCAAATCAATTTTTAAATTATTTAATGTCAAATTAATTTGGATTTTGACATTGAATTGAGATTAGTAATTTGGTATTGGAAATTATTTAAGGCTTAGGAATTAGGATTTTAAATTTTATTTTAAATTATATGTACCTCTCCCGTCGCAATTTAGTAATCATCATAAGTTCAATAGCTGTTTTATTGGTTGTGGCTATAATTTTGTGGCAATTTAAAGGTGATAGTAATCAAACTACGGAAAATACCCAGGTTAATACTCAATTAGACGATAGCCCTTCGGCTATAGCTGGTAATAACGCGGCCATCGAATTGCCTTTGGGGCAATCTGATCAGACGTCGACGGAAGATGGTCAACGTTATCAAATGCAAGCCAAGGCCAGGTTATTTGCCGAAAAATTTGGTTCTTATTCAACTGATAATTCCTTTGCCAATATTTTAAGTGTAGCCGATTTAACTACCCCGGTTTATCAAAGTCGTTTGAATGCTTTGATTAAGCAGCCCCCGGCGGATAATTTTTATACCGTTATTACCAGAGCTTTGGCTGTGGAGGTAGTAGACGAGACGGTTAATAAAGTTACAATAAAGGTTAATACTCAGCGTCAGGAAGCAGTAAGTCGGGATGAACAACCAACAGTTAAATATCAGATTTTAGAGTTAGCAATGGTTTTAGTTAATAATGATTGGTTGGTAAACGGAGCCGAGTGGCAGTAAAAAATTCAAAAATTTCCACCAAAGGTGGATCGGCCTTTGGCCGAAAAAAGCAATTTTATCAAATCATAAATCTTAAATCCTAATGTCTAAAAAAATCCCAAATTAAAAATTGTGTCATTCTGAGTCCCGTGTACGCGGGGCGAAGAATCTCATAAACTAGAGATAGGCATAACTATCGTTAAGATCCTTTATCCGCCTTTGGCGGATTCAGGATGACATAAAAGAATATTAATAAGCTTTAAGTTAAGGTTGTGATTTTATTCGGATTTCGGTTGCCTCGTGCAACCACCCCGCGGACGCGGGGTAAAAGCGAAGCTTTTATAAACTATGGCTGATCAAATGGAACAGGATAATAATGAACAGCAAATGGAACAGCAATATGCTGAACAGTTAGAAATGGAACGTCGTCAACAGCTGATGAAGCAGGCTGGACAATTAGGTCAGCAGACAGCTTTAGGTGAAGCTAAGGACAAGGCGGTGGAGTTAGCTAAACAGCAGGTTAAAAAAACAATTTTAAAATGGCTAGCTGGAATTATTTTAAGTATTTTTGGAAATCCGATTACCTGGATAATTGTAGCTATAGTCATAGTGGCACTTATAGCTGGTTGGTGTGTAGATGAGTCAATAGATTGTGTAAAAGAT
>JBMORS010000140.1:0-8362 GCA_049319925.1 Patescibacteria group bacterium
GTACAGTTAGTTAAACATTTTATTGCTACCGATTAATATGAAAAAAAATAATTTGGTTGACCAGGCCAGGCGTTTAATGAAAAAGCAAACTATTAAAAACGGTGCTCCAGCTTGGGCTTTAACTGAGTTAGCTGTAAGTAAGGGTTTTGCTTTGGCTAAAAAGCATCAAGCTCGGCCGGATTTGGTAGCGTCGGCTTTGTATTTGGCCCATGTTATTTTTTCTAAAGTGATTAAAGGTCGGGTACAAAAAAAGCACACAGTTTTAAGTGCCGATTATGTTGAACCTATTTTAAAAAAATGGAAGGTGGCTCCGTCTGATAAGGAGATAATAATAAACTCAATCAGAGCTCATCATGGTAAAGAGCCAACCTTATCTTTGGAGGCGGAGATAGTAAAGAATGCCGAGTGTTTTAAATTCGTTACTGTTCAAGGTATCTTGATAGAGTTGCATGAACTAGGTAAACGCGGGTTATCTTTTGCTGAAGCGATTAATTTTGCCGAGTATAAGATGAATCAAAAATTATCTTATTTAACTTTTCCCGATTGTTTAAGAGAGGCTAGGGCTAACTGTCGGCAGATAAACAGACTTTTTAATCTAGCTAGAAAAAATGGTTAATAGGCGCTTAGTTAAAGGAATTATTGCTAATTTTAAAAAACAGGCTAGTCCGGCTAAAGCCCGGGTTTTACAGAGGTTTTTTAAAACTGGTTTAGGTGAATATGGAGAAGGAGATGTGTTTTGGGGCCTAACCGTGCCTCAAATTAGGAATTTGGTCAAGGAGTATGGTGATTTATTGGATTTTGGAGAAATAAGGCATTTTTTAAAATCTAAGGTGCACGAACAGCGTTTGTTTGCCTTGTTGGTTTTGGTAAAAAAATTTGAAGCGGCTGATGAAAAATCAAAACAGCAAATTTATAATTTTTATTTGCGAAATTGCCAGTTTATAAATAATTGGGACTTGGTAGATTTATCAGCTGATAAAATAGTTGGCGCTTATTTGTGGCGTCGACCCAAAGATGTATTATTTAGGTTGGCTTTGTCCAAGAATATCTGGCAGAGGCGAATAGCTGTACTAGCCACTTTTTATTTTATAAAGCAGGGGGATAGTAAAGAAACTTTGTTTTTAGCTGGTTTGTTGCTTAAGGACCAACACGATTTAATACAAAAAGCAGTTGGTTGGATGCTGCGGGAAGTTGGTAAACGTTGTTCGATTGATGAATTAAAAAAGTTTTTAGACAAACACGCTTCAGTTATGCCACGTACTATGTTGCGTTATTCAATTGAGCGTCTACCCTTGTCTGTTCGCCAGCGTTATTTAAAGGCTAAGGATTATTAGGCCGAGATTAGCCTAATTTATAATAAAAATCGAAAATCCGGTAAGGCCGTGTTATTATGTAATTGTATGTGTTTAAGAAAATCTTTGGATTATAAGACAATTAAAATAATAGCCATTTTGCTGGCAGTCTTATTTTTGTTAGGTTGGTTGGGTTACTGGTTAGGCATTGGCCGGTCCACCGATTCTGGTGGCCAAAAATTATCCTATGAAAATAAAGTTATTACAGAAGAATTTAATGAGCCAGCTTATCAAATTAAAGTTGATTATCCTTTTTTTACCGGTCCAGCGGATAATTTAAATCATCTTAATGACTTGATTTATCAAACGGTTACCAAGCAGGTTAGCAATTTTAAAAATGAATTGTCCGATTGGCCGTCTAGTGAAAGCAGTCAGGATTTTTATGCCAGCTCTTTAAACACGGATTATGATTTAATTCAGGCCGATACGGTTTTAGTAAGCCTTCGGTTTAATATGTCATCTTATCTGGCCGGCGCGGCCCACCCCAGTAGTTTTTCTGAGACTTTTAATTACTCTGTAAGAGACGGTAGTTTAATAAATTTGTCAGATTTATTTGAACCAGCGGCGGATTATTTAACAGTTTTGTCAGCCTATGCGATTGACGATTTAGCTAGTCAACCAGATTTAAAAAACGGAGACGGTTTAGCTCTTAGTCTTATTGAACAAGGGGCGGCGGTTAATAAAGATAATTTTTCCAAGTTCACTATAAAGCCGCAGGGTTTGGAATTTTATTTTGATCCTTATCAGGTAGCCCCATATGCCGCGGGTTTAAGAGTCGTTGTGATTCCTTGGGTTTATTTAAAAGATATAATATCAGCCGATTTTAATTATTTATGGGATTAATAAAAATATGAATTTTTTAAGATATTGGTTAGTTAATAGTTTGGTCATAATAGTCTTGTCCTATGTTTTACCAGGCGTAAGTTTATCAGGTATAGTGGCCGCTTTAGCGGTTGGGTTAATTTTGGGGTTATTGAGTGTTTTTTTAAAGCCGATTTTAGTATTATTAACTTTGCCTATAAATTTGCTGACCTTTGGTTTGTTTTCATTAGTAATTAATGCTTGTTTGGTTTTATTGGCCGCTTGGTTAGTACCTGGTTTTTCTATTAACGGTTTTGGTTGGGCTTTGTTATTTAGCTTTTTATTAAGTTTAGTGTCTTGGTTTACCCAGAATAATTATTCCGGTCGGTCTAATTAATATCAAATTATGGATTTAAGGGATTTTATAATGGCGGCTGGTTATTTGGGTCTTTTTTTTATTATTTTTGCCGAGTCCGGCGTGCTGATAGGTATTTTTTTTCCAGGTGATAGTTTGTTGTTTACGGCCGGTCTGTTGGCTTCCCAAGGTTATTTTGAAATTAGTTGGTTAATAACCATTTGTTTTGGGGCGGCTGTTTTAGGGGATAGCGTGGGTTACACTTTTGGTAAAAGAGTGGGACGGAATTTTTTTACCAGACCTGATTCTTTCTTTTTTAAAAAAGAAAGATTGGAGCAGGCTAGGATTTTTTATTTGACTCACGGCGGCAAGGCTATTGTTTTGGCTAGATTTATTCCTGGTATTAGGACTTTGGCGCCAATTTTGGCTGGTATCGGCCAAATGCCTTATCGGAATTTTGTGTTTTATAATTTAGCCGGCGGTGGATTATGGGCTATCGGGGTAACTTTGTTGGGTTATTATTTGGGTAGTATTTTACCCGGAGCGGATAAATATCTGCTTTTGATAGTTTTAGCTATAATAGTTTTTTCGGTTTTACCTATAATGTGGCAGTTATTAGGTGATGCTAAGTCCAGGCAGGCGATAGGTAGGTGGTTTAGGGAAAAATCAAAGTTTAAAAATCAAGCGTCAAAATGATAGTCCTAAAATCCAAAATTTTAGATCTTAAATCCTAAATATTTGAGAATTAAGATTTTTGGTATTATTTAGATATTAGCCCGCCTGCTATCTGACTGTATTTGAGTATTAGTGTGTACATAAAAGGTATATAAAATTCAATTTTAATCATTAATCAGGTCTAAGGCTATGTCGGGCAGGGATTTAAGATTTGATGAATTTTACTTTTTAATTTCTAATTACTGTTAGTTAGGTATACAATTGTTTTAGTTTAAATATGTCTAAAAAGAATATTAAAATATCTTGTCCTGACTGTGGTCCGGCACCAACACCTCACCGGTTAGCCTGGTTAACTTGTTTGGTTGATTGGTTGCTTAAACCTTATATTAAGTTTTTGGAAAAAATTGTCGATTGGTTAAGGCCGTTTGTGGCTGGTCGGTTTTGGCATTGGTTGGCACACCAAGTAATGAAGCTAACCGTTAAAATTGGTTTGGCTGAAATGGTGTTTGATTTGAGAGAAGATCATAATTCTCGCACCAAGGCCTTGTGGCAAGAAGCTAAACGACGAGGCATTGTCCTTAAAGAATGGCGCTTGTTTAAAAAACCGACTGATATTATGATAGCCAGTCAGCAGGGCTACCATTATGTTTTTGACGGTTTGCCGCGACCGCCTGGTAAAAGTTCGGGATTAGATTGGATGGATGACAAAGCTATAATGAGGGAAAAGTTTAAAGTGGCTGGTCTGCCAATTGCCCGAGGTGGCAGCGCCGTGCTGGTAAAAAAAGCTTTACATATCTTTGATACTTTAGGTGGTCCGTTAGTAGTTAAGCCCCGTTTTGGTTCTAGGAGTCGGCATACTTTTAGAAATATTATTACCCGTAGTCAGCTGGTTAAAGCTTTTTATTCAGCTCAAAAGCTTAGCCCTTGGGTAGTAATAGAGGAACAGCTTAAAGGGGAAGTTTATCGGGCCACAGTAGTAAAGGGTAAGTTGCAGGCCGTAGCGCGTCGGGAATTAGCTAGTGTTATAGGTGACGGTTTAAGTTCTTTGGGTGAATTGGTAAACAAAAATAATCAGTTAGCTGGTCGTAAAACTGATATGTTTCCCGCCTTAACTAAAGATGACGAAGCTACTAGCGAAATATTCCGTCAAGGTTATAATTGGCAATCTGTGCCAGCCAAGAATGTTCGAGTTTTTTTGAGCCGCAAGGTTAATCGCGGTTCAGGTGGAGCCACTGTAGAAGTAACTTCCGAGGTTCATCAGGTCAATCGTCAACTGTTTGAAAAAGCGGCCGAGGTGGTTAATGATCATATTATTGGTATTGATATTATCCTGGAGGATATAAGTCAACCTTGGCACACCCAAGCAGCTGTCGGCATAATAGAATGTAACAGCTTACCCTTTATTGATTTGCATCATTTTCCTTTGTCTGGTCAGCCCAAAAATGTAGCTGGAGCTATTTGGGATTTGATTTGGCCATTGGAAGTTCAAGCAGATCCTGTATCAGTGGGTATAAATAATCACGACCATCGCTCATATCCTTATCGTAAAGATGTTTAAAGGGATGGCTTTCGGCTGTGTATTCATAATGCCCTCGTATTTCACCGTCTAAAAATAGGCGTATGTGGTATTGGTAAATGATATTTACCACTTTACGCATATTTAATATTTCATCCGGGTCTATCCAGGCTAAATAATCGTTGCTAAATCCAGCAGCGGTTAATTTTTGCCTAAGATCTTTTTCTGTTAGACCAGATTTAAGTTGTCCTATCAGGTAGGGCTGGCGGGAATTGTGTTTAATAAAACCCAAATGCACCCACAAGTCGCGCACTGAAGGGAAAACAGGCTCAAATAATTTCCAGGCCAGTCGTTTTATTTTTTCCAGCATATTGGTGATTTATAGAATAACATAAGTACCATAATTTCTAAATGATGTTTAATTTTCAGGTTTTAATTTTATATTACGGTTGTGCCACTATCCTGAAGCTTGGGTAGTAGAATGGAAGTTAAACAAGCGTTAAAGTTACCCGTGTTTTTGGTGATTTGTATACCCGCCGCTACCCGCAGCTTGGCTTATAAAGCAGAAGCCAAGCGAGGACTCTAGCGGCGATTCTTTGTGTTACTTTCTTTAAAGAAAGTAACAATCATATATACTTAATTACGTAATTAAATACTTATTTAAATTGATACTTCTCTAAGAGAAGTATCACAAGAGTCGCCACCAGAATTTAAGTCCTTACAGTGCTCGTTGTGGCTGGTACTCGCGCTATGCTAAGCGGCCACAACACGCGCTCGTTATAACCAGCCGCAACTTCCGCTCTGTGACCAGGGCTTAAATATGGTGGCAGGGTAGTTGCTAAACTTTAGGGTAGTAGCGAAGAGAATATTTGATTACGTATTTTTTGCCAATTTGAGCCAAAACTAGTATACTATATTGACATATGTCATACGTAACAAGCAATCAATTAAAGGATTTTTTGAATAAAGAGGTACAACTTAAGGGTTGGGTATCTAATTTTCGTTCTTCGGGTAAAATTTGGTTTATAGAACTTAGAGACGGCCAGGGTTTTGTTCAGGTAGTAGTAGATAATTCATCGGTTACACCCGAGTCTGTTGCAGTTTGTTCTAATTTGACTTTGGAATCAACTATTACAGTTGTAGGCCTAGTATCAAAACATCCTAAAAAAGAGGAATACGAGTTGCAGGCTAAACAAATAGAATTAGTATCTGTGGCTGGCGAATATCCCATTGGTAAAAAAGAACATGGCCCGGATTTTTTGCTGGATAACCGCCATTTATGGCTGAGATCTTCTAAACAATGGGCAATTCAACGAGTACGTAATAGCGTCATAAATGCTACTTTTAATTATTTGAACAGTCAGGGTTTTATTAAGTTTGATGCGCCAATTTTAACTCCGACAGCTTGCGAAGGTACCACGACTTTATTCCAAATAGATTATTTTGGCGAACCAGCTTATTTAACTCAATCAGGTCAACTTTATTTGGAGGCGGCTATAGCTTCTTTTGGGCGGGTATTTGATTTTGGCCCGGTTTTTCGGGCGGAAAAATCTAAAACTCGTCGACATTTGACTGAATTTTGGATGATGGATGCCGAGGCGGCTTGGGTGGAGCACGAAGATAATTTAAAAATCCAAGAAGGTTTGATAATTCATATAGTGGCCACTGTTTTGCGCGATAATTTAGTGGAGCTTAATATTTTGGAACGTGATTTAGCTCCCTTACAAAGTATCAAAGCCCCTTTTTACAGGTTAACTCATGCTGAGGCGGTTAATAAGTTAAGACAGCAAGGTAGTGATATAGGTGATTTAGATGATTTAGGTGCTGACGATGAAACGATTTTAACAAAAATGTATGACCGTCCGGTTTTTGTGGAAAAATATCCGGCGGTGGTTAAGGCTTTTTATATGAAGCGCGATCCTTTAGACCCTAGCCGTGTCCTTAACGCTGATTTATTAGCGCCAGAAGGCTATGGTGAAATAATCGGCGGTTCGCAACGCGAAGATGATTATGAAGAGCTTAAAAAACGGATGGGGGAACATAACTTATCCCTTAATGATTTTGGTTGGTATTTGGACTTAAGGAAATATGGTTCAGCGCCGCATTCTGGTTTTGGCTATGGTTTAGAGCGAATTGTGGCCTGGTTGTGCGGTCTTAAGCATATTCGGGAAAGTATTCCGTTCCCGAGATTATTAAACCGTTTAAGACCGTAGATAAATAGTTTTAAGGTTTTAGATTTTACTTCGATGCACTAAATCCAAAAGCAAATTTCTTATTCTTAATTCATAATTCTTACTTCTATATTCTATTCCTATGCAGCGTATTTTTATTAAAGAAGCGGTTAATAAAGTAGGGGAACAGGTTTTGCTAAAAGGTTGGGTGAATGCCCGGCGTAATTTAGGTAAGATGGTTTTTATAGATTTGCGCGACGCTTCTGGTTTGGTTCAGGTAGTGGTAGCGCCGGGGTTAGACGAAGCTTCTTTGGCGGCAGCCAAAGAAATGCGCCCAGAATATGTGGTAGAAATTATTGGTTTGGTTAAGTTACGAGATAGTGGTCGGGAGAATGCCAATTTAACTAGCGGTAGTATAGAGATAGAAGCTAGTCAGTTGGCAATAATAAATTCGGCCCAAACACCTCCTTTTGAAATAGACAACGAAGAGCGCCAGGCTAGTGAGGAATTAAGGCTTAAGTATCGTTATTTAGATCTGCGTCATACCCGAATGGCCCGTAATATTAAATTACGCGGCCAGATTATAAATTACGTAATTGATTATCTATCTGGCAAAGATTTTACTTATATTCAAACACCAATTTTATCCAAATCAACCCCAGAAGGGGCCAGAGATTATTTGGTACCGTCGCGGGTGCATAAGGGAAAATTTTTTGCCCTGCCGCAGTCGCCTCAGCAATATAAGCAGCTATTGATGGTTGCTGGTTTTGAAAGATATTTTCAAATTGCCCCCTGTTTTAGGGACGAGGATGCTAGAGCCGATCGCAGTCCGGGCGAATTTTATCAGATTGATATGGAAATGTCCTTTATGTCGCAGGAGGAAATATTGAATTTGGTTGAGGCTATGTTTACTTCCATGATTAAAAAATTATTTCCGGATAAGTATTTTTCCACCGTGCCCTGGCCTCGTTTAAAATATCAAGAAGTTATGCAACAATATGGCACAGATAAGCCAGACCTTAGGCAAGATAAAACCGATCCCAATGAATTAGCTTTTGCTTGGGTGATAGATTTCCCTTTGTTTAATAAACAAACTGAGGAAGATTTTTTTCACGGTTCTGGTCAAAGCGTTTGGGCACCATCGCATCATATGTTCACCCGGCCCAAAGAAGAGGATTTGCCTTTACTAGATACTGATCCAGGGCAGGTGCGGTCTTATCAGCATGATTTGGTTTTAAACGGTCTGGAAGTTGGTGGTGGTAGTTTGCGTATTCATGATCCTAAAGTGCAGGAAAAAATTTGGGACTTAATAGGTTTTTCTACCGAACAAAAAAAGCAGTTCAGTCATTTAATTGAAGCTTTTAGTTATGGCGTACCACCGCACGGTGGTATTGCGCCAGGGCTTGATCGTCTGGTTTCTATTTTATGTGCTGAAAAAAATATCCGGGAAGTTATTGCTTTTCCTTTAACCGGTGATGTTAGAGATCCTTTA
>JBMORS010000141.1:0-1036 GCA_049319925.1 Patescibacteria group bacterium
ACAAAGGTTATGTGTCACCTTATATGGTGACTAATACTGACCGAATGGAAGCTGTTTACGAAGATCCTTACATACTGGTAACTGATAAAAAAATTGCCGCCGTGCAGGAAATTTTGCCTCTTTTGGAAAAAGTAGCCCAAACTGGCAAAAAAGAATTGGTAATAATAGCTGACGAAGTGGAAGGTGAGGCCTTGGCTACCTTTGTGGTAAATAATTTAAGAAAGACTTTTAATACTTTGGCCGTTAAAGCGCCCGGCTTTGGTGACAGACGCAAAGAAATGTTGCAGGATATTGCTGTGTTAACTGGAGCTACTTTGGTCAGCGAAGAGGTGGGATTGAAGTTTGATAATATTGGTTTGGAAGTTTTGGGTGGCGCCCGTAAAGTAATAGCCACTAAAGAACATACCACCATTGTGGATGGCAAAGGTGATCAGGCCAAAATAAAAGACAGAATTGGTCATCTTAAAAAAGAAATAGAGCGCAGTGATTCAGAATTTGACAAAGAGAAATTTCAAGAGCGTTTAGCTAAATTATCTGGTGGTGTAGCGGTTATAAAAGTTGGCGCGGCTACTGAAACCGAGATGAAAGAAAGAAAATATAAAGTGGAAGACGCTTTAAACGCCACTAAGGCGGCAGTGGAGGAAGGTATAGTGGTTGGTGGTGGGGTGGCTTTAATTAGGGCAGCCCAGGATTTATTAAAATTGGAATTATCGGCCGAGGAAAAAGTCGGCGTTAATATTTTGCTTAAATCTTTGGAAGAACCCTTAAAGCAAATTGCTGAAAATGCCGGTAAAGACGGAGCGGTAGTGGTTGATAACGTTAAAAAGAATCAGGGTAACTACGGTTATAACGGTTCAACGGATAGCTATGAAGATTTGGTTAAAGCTGGTGTGGTAGACCCAGCTAAGGTAACCCGTTCGGCTATTCAAAACGCTGCTTCTATTGCCATAATGTTCTTAACTACCGAAGCGGCTGTAACCGACCTGCCAGAGAAAAAGGAAGATAAAGCTGGTCCGGGTATGCCACCATGTATGGA
>JBMORS010000142.1:0-1032 GCA_049319925.1 Patescibacteria group bacterium
TGTCCCCCTTTTTAAGATTATTTCCATTAGTCATAATTAAAATAAATTATACCTTTAAGCCTTTTAAATTACAATTTTTTAAATTATTGGTTAAAAAATAAGCTGCTAGCCAGGTGGTAATGGGTACAGCTAACACTAAACCAATAGAACCGGTTAAGGCTCTTACTATTTCGGTGGCTATCATTTCATTGTTAAGTGCGCCTATTAACCCACCGGTTAACGGACGATTTATTTTGAACAGTAAAAGCAAAGGCAGGGCGGCACCGGCGTAAGCTAAAAAAAGTGTGTTAACCATGGAAGACAAATGAGATATACCTACTTTCATACCACGGTTATAAACCTGACGGCGAGTCAGGCTGGTATTGCTATTAATGATTTGTTTAACCGAAGCCACTTGAGAAATAACTACATCATCTAGTACACCTAAAGCGCCGATAATAATGCCGGCCATTAATAAACCAGATAAATTAATAGTTTGATCGGGTAAAGCCAACAAAAATAAAGCTTCTTCCGAAGCTAGGCCTGTTAGTTTGGTTAGTTGACTAAACCAGCTAGCCAAAAGTCCGGTAATAACTAGACTTAAAAATATGCTAGCTACGGCCAGGTGTGAAGTTTTATTAAAACCTTCGGTTAAGTAGACGGCTAGTATTAAAATAGTTAAAGCACCACCAATACTTATCAATATGGGGTTTAGGCCGTTGACTATTTGTGGAATTATAAAATTCAAAATTATTAGGAAAGTCAGGGCTAGTACTAGCAGGGCTCTTAGACCTTTTAATCGCCCCACAGCTATTACTAATAATGAAAACAGCAGAGCTAACCACCATAAGGAAGATTGCCTGGCGTAATCAGTTATCAGAAAATTACTAAGTCCGTTATTATCGATTGTCTTACTGACCATTACTTGGTCGCCAGCTTGATATTTTAAACCGCTTAATTCTTGTTGGGAATTGCTGTTGGTGATAAATTCTGTGCCCGTTAAGCTTCCGTTTAAGGCTTTTAATTTTAATTCTTGTTCATAAAAAACTTTGC
>JBMORS010000143.1:0-1028 GCA_049319925.1 Patescibacteria group bacterium
CAAAAACTGGCTAAACATTTCACCTAAACTGCCATTTACCTCTGGTGCGTCTAATTTTTTTATTTTATCAGCATACCACAGCAACATATGAGGTACTAACAAAAAAACAAAAAAATCCAACATCAAAACTAATAAAATAATCAATACTTTGTCACTAAAAATCAAAGCAACTAATTCACGCGACACAATAACATACAGCAAACAGAGTACTGGCACTAGCAGCTTTTTATCTATAGTTTTTTTAAAGAACATTTTTACCTCCCATTGTTTTGATTAAAACAATCTAAATACATTTAAACTAATTTGTCAACTTAACCATAAAAAAGTAGAATTAAACCATGCCCTTATTTCTCTACAACACCCTAACCAGAAAAAAAGAAGAATTTAAACCAATTACTAAAGGCCAGGTTGGCCTTTATACTTGCGGCCCCACAGTCTACGCGCCGGCCCATATTGGCAACCTAAGAACCTATATCTTTGAAGATGTTCTAAAAAGGACTTTGCTGTTTAACGACTTCAAGGTAAAGCACATTATGAATATAACCGATGTCGGCCATTTGGTAAGCGACGCCGACGATGGCGAAGATAAAATGGAAAAAGGTTCACGCGCCTCCGGGCAAACCGTTTGGCAATTAGCCGAGCAATATACCGAACTTTTTAAAAAAAATTTAACTGACCTTAATATTTTAGAGCCCGACATCTGGTGCAAAGCTACCGACCATATAAAAGAACAAATAGATTTGATTAAACAGCTGCAGGATAAAGGTTTTACTTATAAAACATCAGACGGTTTGTATTACGATACCAGCAAATTTCCCCATTATCACGAATTAGCCCGTCTTAATTTATCTGGCCAAAAACAAGGCGCCCGGGTAACTGTTAATACAGAAAAGAAAAACCCGACGGACTTTGCTTTGTGGAAATTTTCACCTAAAAATCAAAAACGACAAATGGAATGGCCTAGTCCTTGGGGAGTAGGTTTTCCCGGCTGGCATATTGAATGTTCAGCTATGAGTATGAAATACCTA
>JBMORS010000144.1:0-8150 GCA_049319925.1 Patescibacteria group bacterium
ACATTAACCAGCATGGCTGATACCATAGCGGCTGACTGAGGAGTTATTACCTGGCGAACTGAATTTGTTTTAGTTTTTTCTACTTTGCCATCAGGATAATGTATTTCTTCAACTAAATAAGGTTTCATTAATCGGCCTTGATTAGCTAGTGCGCCATAAGCCGCCGCCATTTGCAAAGGAGTCGCCGTTATGCCTTGACCAAAAGAAGCTGTTACCGGATAAATATCATTGGAGTCTTTTAAAGAACTTATATTACCTGGCCTTTCACCGGGAACTTCCACACCAGTAACCTGACCAAAACCAAATTTTTTTACATAATCGGCAAAAACCTGACGACCAGCCTGACGCATAGCGAATATAACTCCGGTGTTTAAAGATTTTTCCAAAACATTGGTCATAGTCTGTAATCCATTGGCTTTCAAATCAGAATTCCTAATAACATGACCCGAAACCACAACCTCACCTGTATCGTTGTAAGTTGTTTCCGGTTTGACTTTTCCCGAATCCAAAGCGGCTGCCATGGTAAAGGGTTTAAAAATTGAACCCGGCTCATAAGGCTCCGAAACTACTGGATTACCAAACAGGGCTGGGTTAGTTGTTTTAGCGTAGTTATTAGCGTCAAAAGACGGTACATTGCAAGAAGCTCTGATAGCTCCACTTTTAGGATCTATAATCACTATGCTACCGCTGGCAGCCCCGTGCTTTTCAACCGACTCTTGCAAAGCATTGCAAGCTTTGTATTGAATATTTTTGTCTATGGTCAAAACCAAATCCGCGCCGTCCTGAGCTGGCACTAATTGCCGATCTCCTATAGATATTACTCCGCCGGCAGCATCTCTTTCCGATTTAAGTTGGCCTTGCAAACCAGCTAATTCTTTTTCCCAATGTTGCTCCACGCCATATTGACCCTGCTTATGATCACCAACATAACCGACAAATCCTAAAACCTGAGACAATATAACCCCATCGGGATAAAACCTAACCACCTCAGGAACAACATGAATCCCCGGTAATCCTAAATCCACTACCTGGTTAGCCAATGAATCATCCACGGCATGGCGGAGTGGTTCGTAAGGATCGGTTGGCTTATCTAAAATAAGTTTTAGTTCTTCAACGTTATCACCCCAAAAAAATTTTAATTTGTCAACAGTCTCATCTAAATTTTCTATCTCACGCGGTACGGCAAAAATAAAATTCATCGGCTTGTTCACGGCAGCTGGAAAAACAGCCTTAGATGACAAAGAATCTTTGACGTAAATTTCGCCTCTCTCCGGAATCAATTTAGAAAATATATCATGTTGACCTGAAGCTAAGGCACTATAAAATCCGTAATTTATAACCTGTAGCTGAAACAAACGCCAAATTATTATTCCCAAAAAAATAAAAAACGACAGCCTAATAAAAGCTAATCGATAAGCTGATGAATTATCCGCGCTTTTATCATTCATATCCCCTGTCTATCCCAAAACTTTACTAATTAAAAACCAGAACTGCGAATCACGAATTAAAATAAACCCAGTCGATCAAAAAACATTAATTCACTATCCGTGATTCTGATTATTTTATAGCCACACCGATCTCGGGTGGCAAAGTGGCCAAATATTCAATCTTAGCCACACTAACGTAATCAGCTCCGGCTAAAACCTCCTTAATAGCGCCCAAAGACTGCAACTCAGTACTTTTAACTTCTAATTTTTTATAAGATTCCTTAATCTCGGTCAATTTATGCTCCAAACCTTTAATTTCATAACCTTTGGTAGCCACCGAATTAGTCAAAACCAAATAAGACAACCCCATTACTAAAATACCAGCAACCAAAAATAAACCCAAAGAACGCTGACCAGTCGGACAACCGCTTGTTTTGCAAAAAGATTTTTTTTGTTTAAAGACTAACATTTGGTTTATAATATTGGTTTATATAACCTGAGCGATTCTTAATTTAGCGCTGCGAGATCTAGAATTTTTTTCTATCTCTGCCTCACTAGCTTCAATTGGTTTAGGGGTTAATATTTTTAAACGGGCTTTATGTTGACACTGACAAACCGGATAATTAGGTGGGCAAAGACAATCCCGAGCTTCTGTTTTAAAAAAGGTCTTTACTATCCTATCTTCACCAGAATGAAAACTAATAACAGCTAATCGCCCACCCGTCTCTACTAATTGTAAAATGGAAGGCAAAACTTTTTTTAACTGACTTAACTCGTCATTAACAGCTATCCGAAGCGCTTGCCAAACTAGAGTAGCTGGTTGAAGCGAGCGGCGTTTAGCTCCCTTAGGTATGGCTTTGTCCACGACTGCCAATAAATCTTGGGTCGTCTTAAAGGGGGTTAAACGTCTCTGCTCCACTATGGCCCGAGCCAAGGTTTTGGCTCCAGGGGTTTGGCCATAAACTTCAAAAATTTTCCAAAGTTCCTGTTGTGTTAAGTTGTTAAGCAAATCAGCAGCGGTTGTCTGCCCGCTTACATCAAAACGCAAATCTAGTGGTCCATTATTTTTAAAAGAAAATCCTCGATCGGCATCAGACAATTGAGCCGATGATAAGCCCAGGTCGAGTAACACTCCAGCCAGGTTGTTAAAGCCGTTAGATAAAGCATGGTCTTTTAAATTAAGATAAGAGTCCCTAATAAAAGTCACCCGGCCACCAAAAATTTTTAAATTGGCGGCCGCGGCTCGCAAAGCCTGTTCATCTCTGTCTATGGCCAATAATCGACCTGTCGGAGATGTTAACTTTAGTATAGCCGCAGCGTGACCTCCACCCCCAACCGTGCCATCAATAAAATTTTGTCCCGGCTGGGGGTTAAGGCCATTTATTACTTCTTGTAAAAGAACTGACTCGTGCTGATAAGTCATGACAGAAAAATCACCTGAACAATTTAAACCCTAAGCTCACCTAAAGCCTCGGCTATAGCTGAAGAAGATTTTTCTGTAGTCTTTTTATAAACTGACCAACGCGCTTTATCCCAAAGTTCTAATCTATCATATAAACCAGCCACGACTATATCCTTTTTAAGTCCGGCGTAAGTTCTCAAATAATCTGGTAGCAAAACTCGTCCTTGACTGTCTATTTCCACATCCATGGCTCCGGCCAACATTAATCGGGCAAAAGCCCGAGTATTAGATTGACTAATGGGTAAGGCGGCTAATTTTTTAGCTAAAACCAACCAAGCCGATTTAGTATAAACAAACAAGCAGTTGTCCAGTCCCCTGGTAACAACTGCGCCTCTTTTTAGATCAGACCTAAATTTAACAGGTATAGCTAACCGCCCTTTGCCGTCTAACGCGTGTTGATATTCGCCAATAAACATAATTTTGCGGCTAAACCTTTAACAAAATAAAAAATAAACAAAAAGTCAATTTTATAGGCCACTTATCAACTTATCCCCACTTTTATCCACTTTCCTACCCTCTTATACCATTTTACACCACCTGATACCAACTGTCAACACCACAAACTAAGGCAAATGTAAATATCGGATAGCCTAAAAAGCCAAAAGCGTTACTAGTCTGAACCACTAAGTAACGCTTTAAATATCCTAACTATTTTAAAATTAATAATCTACCCTACACCTGGTCCGTTATAACGAGGTTGAATAAAAGCACCTACCTTGGCCTGTTTTATCTTGACCAATAAAAATTTAAGCCGCCCAAGGCGCCCAGACCAGACTACTACCGGCACCTGCCAGGCAAAAGCCAGAGCATTTAATAAAACACAAGCTTGGCGAACTCTGGAAAAAGAACCGCCTTTATTTACACCGGCCAAACCTTTAATCTTAGCCCCTGCTTTATGGTTGGATAAAAAATTGGCCACATTTTTTAAAAAAACTTCACGACGACTACCCTGGTCTATTATTTGCCTGTCAATAATTTGACCTTTGTTATCTAGTAACACTAAAAACAAATCCTGACTGGTTACTCCATCGATTAATAAGTACATAATCTATTTTTTACTAAAGGCCAGACAGTTAAACGGCCAACAGCCAGAAGTAATAAAGCCGCTCCGGCTAATTGACCCAGCGATAATGATTGATTTAAAAAATACCAATTTAAAATAACAGCCAAAACCGGCCAAAGCAACTCCAAAACAGCCGCCAAAGAAGCCGGAGTCTTTTTTAATCCCCAATAATACAAAAACATAGCTCCCAAGCCCGGCCCCAATAATATTAAACCTATCCTGGATAAATCCAAGTTGGTTGGCAAATCAAATCCAGCCCAGCCTTGTTGCCAAAATAACCAGACAGACAAAGCTGGCAAAGCTATTAAAAACCTTAAAGAAGTTACCAGGCTAAAATCTAACCGTCCGACTAAATAACGACCCACCGCTGTGGCACCACCCCAACTAACTGCTGCCAGCAAAGCCAAAAGTATACCCAACCAAATAAATCCCGGCTGATTTTGCCAAGCCGGCCAACTAAAAGAAAAAATTGCTAAATAACCACCCACTATAGCCACAGTCGCCCACAACCAAAAATATCTAGGTAATTTTTCTTTAAGCCAAACAGCCGCCAAAACAAAGGTAACTAAGGGCTGTAACTTTATCAGTAAAATACTAACTGAAGGATTTAAATATCTAAAAGAAGCTGTAAAAGCCAAAGTGGCCACAGTGGAAGCCACCAAACCTATAAAAGCTAGAGCGGTCCATTCCTTTGATTTTATATATTTGAGCTTGGAACGATAATAAAAAACAATAGGAACAACGACAAAAATGGCCACAGCGTGCTCCCAAAAAACAATGGCTGCCGGAGTTAAATTTCCTAGCAAGGGCAATCTCAGCAAACTATCTGTTGCCCATAATAAAGCAGCACCAATTATTAAGGTAGATTGGCTGTCCATAAACTTATCACTAATCTTCCTGATTTATATCATCCACCACTACTACCTTGTTGCTATTCAAAATAGTAACTAAAAATTTGTCACCTAAATTTCGCCGCTCGTTATATTCTCTGGTTGACAGCACTGTGTAATTAATTTCCCGATTAACCTCTTTTTCAAAACGCTTAATTATCCTGTTAAGCAAAGATTTATCTACCCGACCTACTATTATTATATCAGTCGGCATATTTTTAGCGCTGGTAAAGTATCCGGTCAGAGCCAAGAATCTTAACTTACCCGATTCTTTTAAGCGCCTGATTAAATCTTGTTCAGTCAACAATTGTGACTTAGTAAGAAGGGCTTTTAATTCCCCATTCAAAACAAAGGCTGGACTTAGCTGATAAAACTTTTTATCGGCCTTGTCTTGGTGGTTGATCATGCCTAAACTAGTTAAATTAGCCAACTCGCGTCGGACTGAGTTAAGCTGCTCATCTATTTTACGAGTTAGTTCACGAACATAAAAGGAACTTTCTGGATTTTCCAAAAAGAATTTAAGTAATTTTACCCTGGTACGCGAACCAAATAATTGTTCAAGCATGGTTTAGTAATTATAGCTTTTAATAACTGGCTAAATGTCTTAAGCTATAAGTAGTTTAATCTACCCTAAACTTAAGAGAACAGCTATAGTATACTCAAAGTGTAATTATAGGTAAAGTCTTTATGTCTAATAGCGCTATTGGTAAGGCCGCTAAAGTAGCCACCCTAAATATAGCCAGCAAAGAAACTAAAATAGCCACTTCGGTTTGGCCGTCTTTAAACGGTACTCTTTTGGTATTGATAGAACTTAATATTTCCCCTACGCTCGCCCAAGATTTTTTAGCTTCTTTAACCCAAACAATAGAAAAACACTGGGCGCAGCTGCCGCCACAAAATGCTCCGGCCGATGAGCTATTGGAAAAATTACTAGCTAATCTTAATTTTGTTCTAGAATCAAAAAAAAGATTAATGGGTAATCCTTTGGCGCCACGCTATCATTTGGCCGTCGCTTTACTGCAAGATAACAACCTGACTTTGTCCGCTGTCGGACGAATTAACGCTCTGCTAGTATCGGAAGATAAAATTAATAACATAATAAACCAAAACGGTCAGCCGAATGCTAAACCAACCTTTGAACAGATTACCAGCGGACAATTAGAACCGGATGATAGTTTTATTTTGGCCAGCACTTGCTTGTTGGACTACTTCTCCATAGCTAAACTTCAAAAAATCTTAAATTCACAAAATCCAGGAGCAGCTTTAAGAGAAATAGAAAAATACATGGACCAACTACCTCATCCAGCTCCTTTGGGGATAATTGCCCTGAGATTCGGAGGCTTAACAATTAGTCCAAATAGTACAGTAACTACTGCTCCTTCTTTGGATAAATTAATGAACACTGAATCGACTACTTCCAAACTACTTAAACCTAAATTATGGGACTATTTAAAAAATAAACTATTAAACGGACTGACATCGAAAAAAATTTTATTGTCTAAATTAGATAATCTCAAACCAAAAGAAATTCCTGCTACCGATAACCCAATAATCAACCCAACTCCGCCGATTAAACAGGTTATTCCCGCCGTTCGACAGGTAGGCAGCCTGTCTGAACAATATAAAAATTTTAATAAAAAATTACAAAAAAGCCTAGCTAAACTAGCTTGGCTGACTAGCAGGCAAACCGCCAAAGACACCCTAGCGGACTGGCTGGGTCTTAAAATAAAAACCTGGCGACGACTGACTTTATCCAAAAAAATAATTTTCGTTCTAGCGGTCGTATTATTAACGGCTTTTTCCACCAGCATTATCTCTTTGGGTCGAGACCGCCTTAATCTAAAAGATAGTGAACTCTACAACCAATTAGTTACCACCATAACTGAACAACAAGCCGGATTAGAAGCAGCCCTTATTTATCATGATGATGATAAAGCGGCTGACTATCTAAAAGAGGTTGAAGAATTGCTTAATAAATTACCACGCAATTCCTCCTCTCGTCAGGCACAATATTTGGCCCTAAACGAACATCTAAACAATTTAAAAAATCGTCTACAAAGAAAAGCCGACTTAACTAATTTAAAAAAAATTAGCCAACTACCTAAAGAGCAAAATTGGCTGGGTCTGACTTTCAGACAAGACTCTATTTTAACCTATAATCAGTCTGGACAACTTTATAATATAGACAACCAAGGTAAAACAACTAAACTAGCGGATTTACCCAATGATCTGACTGGTCTCAAAAACGGCTACTTAAGCTATGACAATGGGCCTATTATTTTCCAGGGCAACAACGACAGATTAGCTCTGTTTAATAACCCTAAAAATCCGGCTAGTCTTATTAATAATTCTCCTAAAATCACCAGTGGTGCCTGGTATGAAAATAAATTTTATTTTTTAGATGATACTACCAAAACAATTTTCCGTAGTCTACCACAAGGCACCAATCTTAATGCCAGCCGTTGGCTTAGAGCTTCCGAGGCAGCTATAAACCAAGCAACCGGTCTAAGTGTTGATGGCTCAATTTACGTAATAACAGAGAATAGCCTAAAAAAATACCATGCCGGATTACTAAATGATTTTGCTGTTCAATCCATAACCCCTCCTTTGCAAAATCTGTCAAAGATTCATACCCAAGCCAATAGCGACTATATTTTTCTGCTTAGTCAAAGCGATAAGCGTTTAATAATAATAAATAAACAAGGCCAATTAGTAATACAATTATATTTCCCAGAACTTAACAACCTACAAGATTTTACGCTTGATAGCGTAAATCAAGTTATCTATCTGCTAAGTAATGACGGATCTGTCTATAAAATAGAATTGGCTAGCTATTTGAATTAAACATCCACACAGACAAAGTCTATTTAGAGATTTAATTATCGACATCGAATGTATACGTAATATTAAATAATTTCTGCCTACATAAAAACCTCTCCTTTTTAAGGGAGAGGTTTTTGTTGACTTTAGTAATTTACTTCAAAGTCACTTTGGCACCGGCTTCTTCCAATTTTTTCTTCATGGTTTCAGCCTCTTCTTTAGTAGCGCCTTCTTTTACAACCTTAGGAGCGCCATCTACCATATCTTTGGCTTCCTTAAGACCCAAAGCGGTTATTTCACGCAAAGCCTTAATAACACCTATCTTATTGGCGCCAGACTCAGTTAATTCTACATTAAAAGAATCTTTTTCCTCAGCGGCTGCCGGAGCGCCAGCGGCGGCTACTGGACCAGCTGCCATAACCGGAGCGGCGGCGGACACGCCGAACTTTTCTTCTAACACCTTCACTAGTTCGGCTAAATCGAGCACT
>JBMORS010000145.1:0-8120 GCA_049319925.1 Patescibacteria group bacterium
TTATTTTGGCCTAGTTTATGCTAGGGTAACAGTGTTAAATGTCTTTTCATCAGCTAAATACACTATGTCCTCGCCTATTAAAAAAGTTATTATACCAGTGGCTGGTTTTGGTACTAGATTTTTGCCCGCTACCAAAGCCCAACCCAAAGAAATGCTGCCGGTAGTAGATAAACCCATATTGCAATACATGGTGGAAGAAGCAGTAGCTTCGGGTATTGAAGATATTATTATTGTTACCAATTTTAATAAACGGGCAGCTGAAGATCATTTTGATCACTTACCAGAACTAGAAAACTGGTTACTTAAACAAGGCAAACAAAAAGCTTTTGAACAAATAAGCCAAATAGCCGATTTGGCTAATTTTATTTATATCAGACAAAAAGGCCCTTATGGCAACGGCACGCCGGTTTTGTGTGCCAAACACGTTATTGGTCAGGAACCTTTTGCTGTTGTTTGGGGTGATGATTTGCTTATTGGTGAGCCGCCCAGACTTAAACAATTAATTGACGTTTATAAGCAGTATGGCAGTCCAGTAGTCACGGGTTATGAAGTTGATGATGAAGGCACCAAGCATTATGGCATATTAAAAACTAAACCCCTGACTGAAGACGTTTTCGAAGTTCAAGGTATAGTGGAAAAACCAGGGCCGACAGAAGCTCCTTCTCGCTTAGCTAGTTTAGGCGGCTATATTTTAACACCGGATATTTTTAATATTTTAGAAAATACCAGTTTAGGTCGTGATAAAGAACTGTGGTTAGTAGACGCCATAGAAGCTTTAAGACAGCACCGGCCGATTTTCGCCAAAAAAGTTCAAGGCACTTATTATGACGTCGGCTCCAAACTCGGCTGGCTAAAAGCCAATGTCGACCTGGCTCTTAATCATCCTGACATTAAAGACGATTTTAAAAAATATTTATCGGAAAAAATATGACATCTCGCCGCTTAGCTTTTTTAAGCATTATCGGTTTAACCCTAACTTTAAGCTTAATGGGTTTGGGCTGCAAAGGCGGCGACCCTGAAGCCCAAACCAAAGCCTCCACCAAGGTGGTGCTTAATTGGTGGCGCACCGAAGGAGCTACCAATGATTTTGCCGACATTATCAAAGCTTACCAGCAAATCCATCCCAACATCTCCATCAAAGTTACGGTTGTACCAGCTAAACAATTAGAGCAAAAATTACTGGAAGCTTTAGCCAGCGGCCAAGGACCAGATTTAGTTTCCTTACTCAACAGCCACTTGGGCGCCTGGCAAGACAAATTGGCACCCCTACCCGATACTATCACCCTGCCTTTTCGGGAAATGCAAGGTTTTATAAAAAAAGAACCCACCTGGGTAATGCGCTCTAACGCCACACTTAATCCCAAAGCTTTGCCAGCTTTGTATGTTGACGCTGTACCGCAAGACTCGGTAATTAATAACAAAATATACGGCTTACCCCTTAGTATGGATAGCTTGGTTATGTATTATAACCGCGATCTTTTGAACGCCGCTCAAATTGCTACTGTACCAACCACCTGGACCGAATTTAAATCCGCTGTAGAAAAAATCAGTCTGCTCGATAAAACTGGGCAATTTATTCAGCATGGTACAGCTTTAGGCGAAGCAGATAATATTCCCTACGCCGCTGATATAGTCACCGCCCTCATGCTGCAAAACGGTACACCCATGACCAACAGCCAATATAGTCAAGCTACTTTTAATCAAGTTGTTAAATCAGGCGACCAACAATTTATACCCGGCCTGGATGCCCTAAGGTTTTACACCGACTTTGCTCACCCCAGCAAAGAAACTTACTCCTGGAATAGACAATCGGGCGAGGCTTGGCAAGCTTTTGCCAGCGGCAAGGTTGGTTTTATTTTTGGTTATTTTAGAGATTTTAAAAACTTAAAACAAAGCGCGCCACGGGTAAATATCGGCTTATCAATTCTGCCTCAAATAGACGGTACCACCAGACCAACCAATCTAGCCAATTATTATTTAGAAACCGTTCCTAAACAATCTAATTATCAATCTGAGGCTTGGGATTTTTTGCAATTTATTTCCAAATCGAATCTTCTAAAAGATTATTTAAACAAAACCAAACAACCAACCGCCCACCGAAGTTTGGTAAAAGAGCAACTGAATGACCCAGAACTTAACACCCCTTCCAGTCAAAGTCTTTATAGCCAAAGCTGGTACCACGGCCTAAAACCGGATATTATGGAAGGCTCTTTTAAAGCCATGATTAGGCAGGCGGTAGACGGCGTGGATTTAGAGCAAGCTCTTAAATACGCGGCCGGACAAATTTCACAAACCCTACCCAATAGGCGTTAAAAAAATAAGATGCTAAAATAATTATATGAACAAAAAAAACTACTACTGGCTGATTATCCTGCTATTAGGAGCTGCTTTTTTGCTACCCACGGCAACGTCGGCCGCTTTTGATATTTCCAAAGGCATTGTCGGTAATCTACCACAGGCTTGTGCCGAACAAGGCAATTGTTCTTTTTGTGATTTTGTCGGCCTATTCGTAATACTGCAAAAAGTAATCCTGTCCATTTTTGGCGGACTAGCTTTGATAATGATAATTTGGGGCGCCCAAGGTTTTATTATGGCGGCTGGTAACCAGGAAAAAATAACAGCCAGCAAAAAACTACTTACTTCCACTTTGCTAGGAGTAGTCATAATATTAGCTGGCTATTTCTTGGTCAGTATATTATTTATGATATTAACCAAACCGACTGGTCAGGCTAAACCCAGTTACTTGGCCTTATCAGAAAGCTGGTGGAAAGATCGCTTGGGCTGCGCTCTGCCGACTGATGCTGCTTTTTGTGTAGACAAACCCGACAACACTGAATGTATTTTACTAACCGGCAACTATCAAGACAGCGGCCGTTGTCAAAACAAAAAATGTGTATCAACTTGTAGCCTAACTATCAATAATGGTGCCTGCCAATCAGCTAGTACCTGCGGTTTAACAGCTGCTAATTGTAAGGATAACCCAGATCGCTGCCAAACTGGTTTATGTGACGGACCAGCCGACCGGGTTTGTTGTCAACCTTAATAATCTACTATGAAAAAAAATATTTCTTTATCGGTTTGGCTGGGTGCTTGGCTGGTTTGTTTATTACCTTCGTCTGTAATGGCTCAAACCGCCCTGCAAAATCCGCTTGATGCCGTAGCTGGCGGCTACGTGGCGCCCAACCAAATATTTGCCCGGGTGGCAGGCGGCTTAGTATTTATTACCGGCACCTTGGCTTTGGTTATAGTTGTTTTGGGTGGTTATAGAATATTAACAGCCGCTGGCAATGCCGAAAACTTTGCCAAAGGCAAAAAAATGGTCGGCTTTGCCCTGCTTGGTTTTATTTTAACCATTGCCAGTTACACAATTCTAGATACGGTTATAAAACTACTAAGCGGCGGACAAATAACTTTTATCGACGGCCGAACCGTACTGCTTGATCCTTTGGGTATGGCCGGCAAATCGCCCATTGAATTCTACGGCCAACGTGTCTTAAAATATTTGCTCAGCGGACTAGGTTCTTTAACTTTATTAACAGCTATTTACGGCGGTGCCACCTGGATGCTAGCGGCTGGTAATGAAGAGAAAATAACTAAAGCCAGAAAAACCCTAGGCTATGCCGTGCTGGGTTTAATTATTGTTCTGGGTTCCTATACCATAATAAGCTTTGTATACGCTCCATTTGCCAAACTTTTGCAATCAGGCGAACCGCCGGCAGCCAATCAGGAAACATTACCACCAGACTCCATTGCCACGCCAGTGGCTTGTTTTAGGGAACCTATTAACAAAAATTATGGTGCTACCTGCACAGTAGAACTACCTAAAGATTGCCGCAAAGCTGTAACAGATTTTAAAGCTGGACAACCTTATGGCCAACAACCAGATTGCTCCAATATCGGTTCTTGCATACAAATTCTACCCGGCAATTTTAGTAAAAATCGAGTCAAAGCGGCTGATTGTTTAGAACAAACCTTTAAACCAATAAGCACTACTAACCAAGATGGCTCCTGTCCTTTTGGAGGAACGTCATCTATTCCAGAAAACAACGGCTGCTATGCTGGGGTTATATATTTACCAGGCGAGGATTACCCGCCAGCCTCGACGGGTTCGTCTTCAGATGAAGAATGGGCCTGCCTACGCTATGAATCAGACCATATTAGCGGTCCTAGGCAATCCAGTTGCCAAATGACTACAGCCCAGGATTGTAAGCAACCAACTGAAGATCACCTAAGCGGCCAGTGGTATCAAAACTTAGATTGTAACCAGGTTGGTTATTGTCAGCAAGATTTGGCTGGCAACAAAAAATGCCGGGATGGTGTTAATCAGTTTATGTGCGAACCTAAATTATTCCCAGCTGTAGCTAGTCCGATTGTGCCTTGGGGTTGTTCTTTTATCGGCGGCTCTTATGACGAAATAGACGGTGCCTGTTATTTACCCAAAGAATATTTGAAATTTCAGGCTGGTAAATTGTGTCCTTAAATCAGCAAATTATTTGACTACTCAGCCAAAAAGTGATTAGATTAAAGCAATAGACTCTACAACTTTAAGTAGTATGTCGCTAAACAAAGGAAAGGAGGTGACAGTATGAAAAAATTTATCACCTCAGCCGTTAGCGCGGTAGTTTACGGATTACCAGCTATGGCCTTGGCTCAGACTAATTTTGGTCTTGATAACCTAGAACAAGACGTTAATTTGGGTAACCGAGATTTAGTAGAAACTATCGCCCAGATTATTAACGTAGTATTAGGTTTCTTGGGTGTAGTAGCGGTTATTATTATATTAATGGGTGGTTTTAAATGGATGACTGCCGCTGGTAATGAAGAAAAAGTAGGTGAAGCTAAAAAATTATTAGGCGCCGGCGTAGTCGGTTTGGTAATTATTTTAGCCGCTTTCGCTATCGCTTCCTTTATCATCAACAATCTTTCTAACGCTACTGGTTCCATTGGTTAATAAACTATAATCTATGAAAAATCTGAACCTCACCAGGTTCGGATTGGCAATTCTAACGGCCAGCTTACTTTTCTTTACAACAGTAACGCTGGCCGTTTCTGCACAATCCAATCTAGGTGACTACGGTCTCAAAGACACGGCCACAGCAGCTGGCCTGCCAACCGGCGCGGTTGGCCCCATCGATATTGCCGCCACGATAATCAACCTACTGCTAGGCGTGATCGGCGTAGTGGCCGTATTAATAATAATTTATGGTGGTTTTACTTGGATGACTGCGGCCGGCAACGAAGAAAAAATCACCAAAGCCCGTAAACTTTTAGCTGGGGCTATAATTGGTTTGTTTATTATTCTGGCCTCTTACGCTTTGGCTTCTTTTGCTATAAACCAAATTAAACAAGCTACTCTAAGCAATAGCTCGTCTAATCAAACATCTGCTGGTTGTTACGATGGTGCTCCCTGTGGTCCAGACAACAATGATATATTATGCTGCCAGGGATATACTTGCACCGAAGACGCTGGCAGTTGGGTTTGTAAGACCGGTGTCGGCTGCGGCGCTTTATTGCAAGCCTGCGGCCCCAGTGCCAACGGTAGAGAATGCTGCAACGGACGTTGTGCCGAAGACTCTCCTGGTAATTGGCTTTGCGCTAGTCAATAAAGATTAACAACTAAATCATCCGCTTAAAGCGGATGATTTTTTTATTCCTAAAAAGTCTAATAACAGTCCAAAAAAAACTAAAAATTTCCCGGCCACCAAGTTTAGATGTACCCTGAGTGCGATCAATAAACAACACCGGCACTTCAATTATTTTTAAATCAGCCCGCTCAGCCCAAAATATCATCTCCTCCTGCCAGGCGTAGCCATTACTTTTTACTCTTTGCCAATCAATTTCTTGCAAAGCCAACTTACTATACAATCTAAAACCCGCTGTCACGTCTTTGGTTCTTAAACCTAACACTCGGCGGGCTAACCAATTAGCCGAATAACTGGCCGACCGGCGGTACCAACCCCAACCTACTATGCCGCCGCCACTAACTCGCCTGGAACCTATAACAACATCATAACCATTTTTTATTTTATCTATAAGTTTGGGTAAATCTTCTGGCTGATGAGATAAATCTGCATCCATTTGTCCAACCACCAAAGCTCCCCTAGCTAAAGCGTAATCAAACCCTAGTTGGTAAGCACTGCCCAAACCTAATTTATCAGGCCTAATTAACAAATGTAAAAATTCATCCTGCTGCTGCTTTTGCTTAACCAGATTAGCCGTACCATCTGGCGAATTATCATCCACTATTAAAATACCTATGTCAAAACTTATTAATCGCAAACGATTTATTAGTTCGATTATATTAGCAGATTCATTATAAGTTGGAATAACTAACCAAAGATCTTTCATAAAAATTTTTACCATTATCAAGAAAAATTGCCAAATTAACTAATTTACTGAAAAAATGATTACTTCTTTATCCTGATACTCCCTAACAAATCTATTATCACGATTAAGGCTGTAAAGTAGGGCGGGAAACCTTTTTTCCAATAAAACATAATCTGCTTTAAAATCATTTTTTATTACATCATAAGCATCATCTCGTTTTTGACCGGTTGTAAGGCTGCGCCACTTATTATACAAGTCGGGACTAAAGGCGTACATAAAAGTCTGATCCAAGCCGGTTAAATAATAGTTATGACTGTTGTGATACCAAAGCAAAGGAAAGGTTCCCCAGTCTGTCTGCCAAACCAAACTATTGGGCGGGGTATTATTCTTAAGCCAACCAGCAACCGGTTTAAGATTGTCAGAGCCAAAACCGCGGTGTAAGGATAAATAAGCCCGGCCGTAACCAATCAACACCCCAAGTGGCAGGGCGATTGATAAGTAAGTTACCAAAAAAAATCCAAACAAACGACTGGTTAAAAAATTAGGCAAAAATTCTAAGCGGTGGGTAGCCCAGTCTAAAATCTGGCTCCAACTATCTTTAATTATCAAACCAGCTGATAAAATCATAAACGGTGTCATGTACTCAACTTGACGACGAGCCCTTAAAGTATAAACCAGAAACAAACTAGCCAATAACCAGGTTATAAAGGTTTGTTTTTTAATATTAGACCGATTAAAAATAGCTACCAAGGTGGCCAACAACCAAAGGCCGACCACAAAAGTATTGGTAGCCACAAGATCTAACCAAGGGAAAGGATACCACTCGGCTCCGATAGCTAAAAAACTATGATACGGCCTTAGGGCCATATCAAACAACTGTTTAAGATACAAAAAATTCTGTGGAAAATAAGGATTTATTACTAAACCCACCAAGGTACCAAATAACAAAGACAGCCACAAACTCTTGTAACCACCTTTGGTAATAGAATCCAACCAAGTTTTTTTTAAAAAAAATCTGTCATAAAAATATCCACCGACTGTAAAAACTGCCAACATCACAAACAACAAAGGCCAAGCACTATAAAACCAAACAAAAGCCCAGGCCAAACCAAAAAACCAACCTGATTTCCTTTGACTAATTAAGTAATATCCCAATAATAAAAAACCGACCGACAAAACAGGCGCTTTAGCCAAAGACAACCTGACCAAAAAAGGGCTGGCCGCCAAAACAACCGGCACTAAATACCCCCAATAAGGCGGGCACCAAGTTTTTATAAGCCACCAAAAACCAGCTAGGGTTAAACTACCAAAAAACCAAGTAGCGATTTTAATACCGACAAGCGGTTCCCATAAACTAACAAAGGGAATCAGTAAAAGATGATAACCAAAATGGTGATCAATAAAAATCTGATTATAAAAAGAATACTGGGTCCAGGGAAAATATTTAAGTAAACCATAATCCCTAAGCCAAATTGTTAAACCAGCGTGATAAAAAGAATCCGGGTCACTGAGTATTGGACCAAATTGTAAAACAGCCAAAGCAACCGAACTGCCTAGCGCAACCATCAGCCATTGTCCGGTTAAATTATTTTTTAAATAACCAATCGTACACCTAAGCCAAAAATAAAAGTTCTTCATAAATAACGGTTGTTTTTTTGCTAATCAGTGCTACAGTATGTAGGTAGTATAGCAAATAGATAAAAACTCAAAAGGCAAAAGTAAAAACACAAAACCACAACCCAAAACTTAAATCTTAACTAATTTTTACTTTTTAGCTGTAGTTTTAACTTTTG